>JAZORJ010000047.1:0-11147 GCA_045656525.1 Faecousia sp.
AGCTGGGTCTTCAAGGCGTTTCCGAAGACAAGATCCGTAAGGTCATCATCGCCTACGAGCCCATCTGGGCTATCGGCACCGGCCGCACCGCTACTCCCGAGCAGGCTCAGGAAGTCTGCGAAGGCATTCGTACCGTGGTGCGCAAGCTTTACTCCTCCAAGAACGCCCGGGCTATCTCCATTCTGTACGGTGGCTCCATGAACGAAAATAACGCCTTTGAGTTGCTGGCTCAGCCTGATATCGACGGCGGCCTCATCGGCGGTGCTTCTCTGGTGCCCGAAAAGTTTGTGCAGATCATCGAAGCTGCCAACCAGCCCACTGTGTAAGACAATCCATGGAGCAGCTTTACGGCTGCTCCATGTTCTTTTTCTCAGGAGGTGTGCCCATGGTAACCAAATATCCTGTTGTTCTGGTACACGGCATGATGGCCAAGGACTTCTCCTTTTGGCATGCTTTTCGGGGTATTTCCGACTTTCTGGAAAAACAAAATGTGACGGTCTATGTCACCAATCAGGACGGTATCGGTGCCATCACCACCAACGCCCAACAGCTGAAAGCGGAGATTTTGGATATCCTGCAAAAGGAAAACTGCGAAAAGGTGAATATCATCGCCCACTCCAAGGGCGGCGTGGACAGCCGCTACATGATTTCCTGCCTTGGCATGGCGGAGCATGTGGCATCCCTGACCACCCTTTCTTCCCCCCACCACGGTTCCGGGCTGAGTGCGCGCCTTTTGAAAATGCCCCCGTTTCTTGCAAAAACCATTGCCTTTTTCAATAACACGGCCTTCCGCATATTGGGTGACCAGCACCCGGATATCCTGCAACTGGGCCGGGACCTGACCCCGGAGGCAATGGAACAGTTCAACGAAACCGCCCCCAACATGCCCGGGGTTTACTACCAGAGCTTTTCTTCCACCTCTCCGGATAAAAAGGCCTTTCTTTTGTCTCTCCCCTATCAAATTTCCCGCTACTGCGAGCAGGACGATACCGACGGTATGGTGTCCGTCCATTCCAGCCAATGGGGCAATTACCGGGGCGGTATGGGAGAAAGCATTGACCATTTCAAGATGGTGGGAATGTACGGAACGGAGAAGAAGCTCACAGGCGTGGGTCTGTTTTATCTGCACATTATTCAGGAACTCAAAACCATGGGATTTTGAGTTTTCAGGAGGAATTTCCATGAAAACCCTTGTTTTATCCGCCAATGGCGTGGATACTGCCGCTATGGCGGCGAAAATCATAAAAGATGGCGGCTTGGTCGCCATTCCCACAGAGACAGTCTACGGTTTGGGTGCCAATGGACTGAGCGAAACGGCCGTGGGAAAAATTTTTGCCGCCAAGAGCCGTCCTCAGGACAATCCTCTGATTTTGCAAGTGGCAGATGCGGATGAAATCGAAAAATTCTGTCATGACATTCCCGACTCCGCCTACGCCCTAGCCGATGCCTTTTGGCCCGGTCCTCTGACTTTGGTGCTCCCGGCCCGGGATACCGTACCCAAATGCACTACCGCAGGACTTCCCACGGTGGCTGTCCGGTGTCCAGACAGCGAAATAACCCGGCAGATCATTCGTCTGGCCGGTGTGCCCATTGCCGCACCCTCCGCCAATATTTCCGGAAAACCCTCCACCACCACCGCTCAGCATGTGCTCCACGACCATGACGGCAAGATTGACGCGATCGTAGATGGCGGCCCCTGCCGGGTAGGCGTGGAATCCACCATTGTGGATCTGACGGAGGAGCGTCCCCGTTTACTTCGCCCCGGCGGCATCACACCGGAACAGCTGATTGGCGTGCTGGGTGATTTGGTTGTGGACAAGGCAGTGACCGCGCAAATCGACAAAGACGCTGTGGTGAAAGCCCCCGGCATGAAATACCGCCATTATGCGCCCCAAAGTGAAGTGGTAATCGTGGCAGGCTCCCGGGAAAAAGCTGCGGAATATATCCACCGGCACTTCCAGCCGGGTGATCGGGTGCTGTGCTTTGAAGAAGAGCTGCCTTTATATGCGGACTGCAACCCCCTGTCCTACGGAAAAGAAGCAGATGTTGCTACCCTGTCCGCCGGTTTGTTTGCGGCACTGCGGGAATTGGACAAGCCCGGAATCGGCCGGATCTACGCCCGGTGTCCCGAGGGCGGCGGCGTGGCCTATGCGGTGCAAAACCGCTTGAAAAAAGCTGCGGCATTCCGAATTATCAACGGGGAGGACGAGGTATGATTATCGGCATCACCGGCGGTACCGGAAGCGGAAAATCCACCCTGCTGCATCTGATTGCAGAAAAAGGCGGCTTGGTGCTGGATTGTGACGCCATCTATCATGAATTGCTGCAAACGGACGCTTCCCTTTTGTCTGCCATTGAATCCCGTTTTCCGGGAACTGTGGAAAATGGGGTTTTGAATCGCAAGAAGCTGGGTGCCATTGTCTTTCACGACGAAGATGCCTTGCAGGAGCTCAATCACATTACCCACGCTGCCGTAAAAGCGGAGGTTTTGCGGCTTTTGGATTCCAAACCCAAGCTGGCGGCCATCGATGCCATCGGCCTTTTTGAGGGAGAACTGGACAGCTTGTGCGATATAACTGTGGCAGTGCTTGCCCCCACAGAGGACCGCATCCGCAGAATTATGGCCCGGGACGGCATTTCGGAGGAATACGCCAAAAACCGCGTTGCCGCTCAGCATAGCGATGCTTGGTTTACTTCCAAATGCGGACATGTGTTGGAAAATAACAGCACCTTCCAAGAATTCCAAAGAAAATGTATTGCCTTTTTAGGTAACTTAGGTATAATATAAGAAAAAACCAAAGGAGAATGAACATGACCAACGAAGAACTTCGCCAGTCCCTTTTGATGGAACCCAAAAACGGCTATACCCGTATCAATGCCCAGCAGCGTGGGGAAATGGAAAGCTACTGCAAGGACTACATGGCATTTATGGATGCCTGCAAGACCGAGCGGGAAGCAACCGCATGGGCCGTTGCCGAGGCTGAAAAGCAGGGCTTCCAGCCTTTGACCGCCGCTGTTCAGGCCAAACCCGGCGACAAATACTATCTGAACAACCGTGGCAAGTCCATTATTTTAGCTGTCATCGGTTCTGAGTCCTTGGACAAGGGCACCAACATCTGCGCTGCCCATGTTGACTCTCCCCGGATGGATCTGAAACCCAATCCTATGTATGAGGATTCTGAAATCGCTTACTTCAAGACCCACTACTACGGTGGCATCAAGAAGTACCAGTGGCCCACCGTGCCGCTGGCACTCCACGGCGTGGTATGCAAGAAGGACGGCACTACCGTTACCGTCACCATTGGTGAGGACGACAACGATCCGGTGCTGATGGTCTCCGACCTGCTGATCCATCTGGCCGCTGACCAGATGCAGAAGCCTGCCGCCAAGGTTATCGAGGGCGAGCAGTTGAATGTCATTCTGGGCACAGAGCCCATTGAGGGTGAAGGCAGTGATCTGGTAAAGCTGAATGTCATGAAGCTGCTGAACGAAAAATACGGCATCGTAGAGTCCGACTTCCTGTCCGCTGAGCTGAATCTGGTTCCCGCCGGCCGCTGCCGGGAAGTGGGTCTTGATCGCAGCCTGATCGCTGCTTACGGCCACGATGACCGGGTGTGCGCTTACGCCGAGCTGGCCGCTCTGTTTGCTCTGGATGTCCCTGCCAAGACCGCTGTGTGTATTCTGGCTGACAAGGAAGAGATCGGCTCCGTTGGCGTTTCCGGTATGCAAAGCCAAGCCTTTGAGTACTTCATGGAAACCCTGTGCGATGCCCAGAATGTCAAGCTCAGAGATTGCTTTGCCAACTCCTTCTGCCTGTCTGCTGACGTTTCCAACGCATTTGATCCCAACTTTGCCGAGACCACTGACCGTCGGAACAATTCCAAACTGAACTACGGCGTTTCCATCTGCAAGTACACCGGTTCCCGTGGCAAGAGCGGTGCATCCGATGCTTCCGCTGAGGTTATGCGCCATGTACGCAACACCTTCGACAATGCCGATGTCATCTGGCAGATCGCAACCTTGGGTAAGGTCGATCAGGGCGGCGGCGGTACGGTTGCCGCATATATGGCCAACCGCAACATCGCAACCGTGGATGCCGGCGTACCCGTTTTGAGCATGCACGCTCCCTTGGAGCTGGTTTCCAAGCTGGACTGCTACGAGACCATGCTGGCCTGCAAGGCTGTTTATCTGGCATAATTTTCAGGCGGTCTGCTACGGCAGACCGCCTTTCTTCGCAATTCCTCTATTTACTTTTCTCCCTCGGGATGGTACAATAACAAGGTTAGAAAGGAGGTTGGCATCATGCGTGAATTTTGGCAGGAACTGAAAAGCTTTTTCCGCAAGGGCGATATGGTCCTGCTGATTTTGTGCCTTGCCACCTCTGCTTTCGGCTGTCTTGTGGTGGCCAGTGCCACCAACGCCGCAAAATTCGGCGGTTCTACCCGGTATATGTTCGTTCAGCTGTTTGCAACCGGCGTGGGTTTTTTGATGTATATGCTGGTGTCGTCCATCGATTTGAATGTTTTTTCCGAACGGCGGACACTTTTCACCATATTCAATGTGTTCCTGCTCCTGCTTCTGATCCCCTTCGGTACGGACAACAACACCGGCAACAAGAGCTGGATCCCCATCCCCTTTATCAACATCTATGTCCAGCCTGCGGAATTTTGTAAGATTTTTTACATAATCATTATGGCATCGGTCATGGCTTCGCACCAAAACCGAATCTCCCACCCTGCTTCCGTGGGCCACATGCTTTTGCATCTTGCCTTGGTAGCCGGTATCAATTTTGTGGTTTCCGGTGACTTGGGCGTGACGCTGATTTTCGTGGCGATTTTCGCCGGTATGTTCATCGCCGGTGGTGTAAAAATTTGGTGGACCCTTGGCGGACTGGGCGCAATCGCGGCCGTTTTCCCCATTATTTGGACAAAGTTTTTCTCCGAGGAACAGAAAAACCGTATTTTGGTGCTCATCATGCCGGAAGTAATTGACCCCACCGGCTTGGACGAGCGGTGGCACACCACCCAAAGCTTGAACTCCCTCACCGGCGGCGGCATGCTGGGACAGGGCCTTTTAAACGGCAACCGCACCCAAGGCGGCCAGCTGTTTGCCCAACATACGGACTATATTTTCTCCTCCATCGGCGAGGAAATGGGTTATGTGGGCTGTATTCTGGTGATGGTCATGATGCTTGCCATCATTGGCCGGTGCATTTGGGTCGGCTCTAAAAGCAAGGATTACATGCGCCGCATGGTTTGCTTTGGTGCCGCATTCGCTATGATGTTCCAGGTGATGATCAATATCGGTATGTGCATCGGCGTTATGCCCGTTATCGGTCTGACTTTGCCGCTGATCAGTTACGGCGGCAGCTCCATCATTGCAACCTATACCATGCTTGGGCTTGTTTCCGGTGTCCATGCCCGGCCTGCTCCCCCAAGCCACGAACGGTATATCCGTCCACCTCTGTAACTTTCTCCCCCCTTTGCAGGGGGGAGTTTTTGTTTGCAGATAATTTGTTTCTTCCCCTCGAAAACTTGACATTCATTTATGGGTGCTGTATTATCAAAAATACTACATTAGGAGGGTAACATCATGAAACACTTGCTTCCGCAGCATGGCAATTTGTATAAGGCTAATCTTCACTGCCACACCACCTGTTCCGACGGCCGATTCACCCCCGAGGAGATCAAGGCCATGTACAAAGAAAAGGGCTATTCCGTCGTTGCCTTCACCGACCATGGCAGAGCCTATCCCCAGAGTCACCTGACTGATGAAAATTTCCTCGCACTAATCGGTCTGGAAGTGGGTCTTGGCGAATACAGAAAGGGCGATTGGCGCTACAACATCCGGAAAAACTGCGACATCGGCCTGATTTCTCCCGATCCCGAATTTCGCGGAACTATGGGGCACGAAAAATACGGGGGCCGCTACTCCCCCGAGGTGGTCAACGATATCATGCGGACCTATCGGAATGCCGGTTTCTTCGTAACCCACAATCACCCTGCGTGGAGCTTGGAGCGGTATGAGGATTACAAGCATTACAAGTATATGCACGCTACGGAGATCGTCAATTACGGCTCCTATGCCAGCGGTTTCAGCGAGCATAACGAGCATGTTTATGACGATATGCTGATGGACGGCAGACGGATCTTCTGTCTTGCAACGGACGACAACCATAACCGCGAGGGTCGTCCCGACTCCTTTGGTGCTTATACCATGATCAAAGCTGAAAAGCTGGATTACCAGTCCATTATGGAAGCACTCTTCGCCGGTAATTTCTACGCCACCGAGGGTCCCGAAATCAAAGAACTGTATGTGGACGACGACAAGGTGCTTCATGTGGTCACATCCCCTGCTGCGCGTATCAGCATCAATACTCCTACAAAAATGCGCGGATTTATAAACAGCTTTGATGGTGAGCCTGTTACGGAATTGAGCTGGCAACTGCAATCGAAATGCAGCTACATCCGTGTTGTGGTCACCGATGAGCACGGTAAGAACGCATACTCCAACGCCTATTTTTTGGATGATATCCTGCTGTAACAGAAAGCTTTGCGCTAATCTGCAAAGAACTTGTGCATTTTTAAAAAAGGTGTTGCAAATTTAACAAAACTATGCTATAATGTCTGTCGTGTCCGGTGTTGGACGCGAGACATTGGGATGTCGCCAAGCGGTAAGGCACCAGACTTTGACTCTGGCATTCGTAGGTTCAAATCCTGCCATCCCAGCCATAAGACCCGCTAGCTCAGCTGGCAGAGCAATTGCCTTTTAAGCAATGGGTCTGGAGTTCGAATCTCCAGCGGGTCACCAAAAATAGGGAGATACCATTCGGTATCTCCCTATTTTTATTCGGCTTGATGGAGATTCGAAAAATTAAATGCGACACCCCGGTGGGGTGTCGCTTGCCGCCGGCTGGACGGCGGCAACACCTTAGTTGCCGTCCATTCCCGGACGGCAACGCAAACGAATCTCCAGCGGGTCACCAAAAAGAGGAAGATACCTTTTGGTATCTTCCTCTTTTTACATGAATACGGTGGAGATTCGAAAAATTAAATACAACAGTCCGGTGGACACTTGCAACCGCCGTGGCTTTTCCGCAGACAAGCGAATCCGTCCTCTCCCCCATCAAGAAAAAGCCGAAGACCATAAGGTCTTCCGCTTTTATTACAATTCCCGGTAATAAACTGTGGAGGGCAAATTCAGCTGGAAGCCGGCTTTGCCGTAGGCTTTTCTTGCGCCGGTGTGACCGTCATCCAGACCGGTGTGGACTCTGGCGTAGAGACAACCCTTGGAGATCATGCCGTTGATCAGTTTGCCGTACATCAATTTTGCGATACCTCTGCCGCGATAATCGGGATCTACGGCATTGCGGGAAATGACGCCCACCCGATCTTCCGTCCGGTAAGCGGCAAAGCCTGCTACCTTCCCCTCGACGATTGCTACATAGCCCTTACCGCCCATCTGGGCAGCCGCCACATCCTGTACCAGTCGCTCCCGCCAGCCTACATTGAGCTCGTCGTGCATTTTTTGCCCCAGACGCTGAATGTAGACATTGTGGATGATCTCCCAGGCGGTCAGTGCAATTCGGGCACAGTCATCCAAGTGCTTTTCTTCGCAAGGGATCACCTGTACTGTATCGCTGCAGGTAGCATAGGGCTCCATATCCAGAGCCAGTTCCTGATAATACATGACGTTGGGCAAGTCCCGGTCAAAGCCCAGTTTGGTGTAGGAATGCAGCGCGCGAGCCTGCCCGTCGTCCAGACCAACTTTAACAGTGGCGTATTTACAGCCGGTGCTACGCATAGCGTCCAACACGGCTTCGCCTAGCTTTGCGTTAATTCCTTGCCCCCAGAGATCGGGATCCACTGCATTATCTCGGATTTGTCCGCAAATACCAGTTGTTTTGTAAAGCATATAACCTGCTACACGACCGTCTACCAATGCTACAAAAGCACCTTCAACCCAGCCAGTACGGATACTTTCTTCTTTCTCCTCCCGCCAGTTGCCCATCAGCGCGCCGTGAATATTTTCGCCGATACACTTGGCATAGGATTCGTGAACAGATTCCCATGCGCGGATGCCGATTCCCACGCAATCGTCTATGTATTTTTCCCGAGCAGGTACAATTGTGATATCCATAACAAATCTCCCATTTCAGTTTGGTTTTATTACTATATCACAATTTATTTTCTCCCGCAACAACAAAGGGTAATTTGACAAATTATGTACAAAACTTTTTCGAAAGTTTAAAACATTAATGCGAAAATTTGCTTGGATTTGAGATGTTGTGTAATTCATCCGTTAATAATTCCAGTTTTTCGCGGTTTTTCCGAAAAGAAACAATTATATTTTCGTGCCAAAGAGCCATGCTATGTTTGCGGAAAGAAAATGCTTTCTTCGGAAGGTGTTGGATTTCCGGAAGAAAGCAAAAGGAGAGAGATTATTATGAAGAACAACAATCAGATCAATGTTCCTCAGGCTCGTGAGGCCATGGACAAGTTCAAGATGCAGGCCGCTCAGGAAGTTGGCGTTAACCTGACCAACGGCTACAACGGTCACTTGACCTCCCGCGAAGCCGGTTCCGTCGGCGGCCAGATGGTCAAAAACAAGTGTCCCATACGAACTATGAATTTCACCCGCCATAACCGTATTGCCATGGGCCATACCCAGTCTGTGCAATACATAGCAGAACTGGTTATCTAACAATCAAAAATATGCTATTTAATAGCCAAAAGCCGCTCACCCGAGCGGTTTTTGCTTGTTCCCTAAAATATTACCTATAAATTTATAGGTTGACTTTCTGCTGCTTTGGGATATAATAGCAGTAAAGGAAGGTGTTATTTATGCAGCTTGATACTAAAATGATCGTATCCGTTTCCGAAGCAAACAAAAATTTCTCCCGTGTTGCCCGTACTGCAGATAGCAATGGCCGCGCTGTGATTTTCAAGAATAACAAGCCCAAGTATTTAATGATCGACCTGGAGCAGGAATCCCTGATCTACGATCTGACAGATGAAGAAAAGCTGGAAATTGCCTCCAAGCGAATTCTGAAACAGTATAAGCCGGCCTTTGAGGAGCTTGCCAAATGATTAAGTTTTCAAAAGAACAGGTGCTCCTTCTCCACCAACTGATCGCCGAAGAAACCGGCGGTAGTATCGGTGTGCAGGATGAGGGTCTGCTGGAATCCGCTTTGGAAGCAGCGTTCTCCACCTTCGGCGGACAGGAGCTATATGCCACAAAAGAGGAAAAAGGTGCCCGCATTGGATTTAATCTGATTTCCAACCATGCCTTTGTGGACGGAAACAAGAGAATCGGTATGCATATCATGCTGACCTTTTTGCTGGTCAACGGCATTCGTTTGAACTGTACAAACGAGGATGTTGTGGAAGCAGGACTGGGTGTAGCATCCGGTGCTATGGGCTACGAAGAATTATTGCAGTGGATCAGAAGCCATAGAGAAAGCTAAACGCAAATATAGGAACAGGACGCAGAATCGGTCACTTGCCGATCTCTGCGTCCTGTTTTTCTCTGTACGTTCTTCAGATGTATTGAGGCTGTGGCTCTCTCTTATCCCTGCTTACTGAATTGTGTATCATTTACCAAACCGGGATGCTCTTTCTGTGGGCATCCTTGATAAATGCATTGATCCGTTTTACATCCAGCGGTTGCCACCATGTGCTGTGCACCCACTCGCTGATTTCTTTATGCTCTGGATGACTGGGGTTATTTAACACTTCCACAACGTGAGCAAAACCGTCCGGGCCACCGCAATCCTCCATAGGCGCATCACCTACAGCCATGATGCACTGGGGATAGGGATTTCTACAATCGTCGATTACTCTGCAAAGATCTATGGTATGTAACCATCCGTCCCCAAAATCGTATTCGTAAACGATTCTCTTTCTAGAAGCAAAAATGTCTGATAGGGTTACATCCAAGCTGTCTTGTACCTCTACACCTGGCAACTCTTCCACCTCATCCCATTGAGGTTGGATGATTCTTATTGGATAACCATTCGCATCTACCTCCACCACAAACTGATGCAGGTGGCAGTCCTTCCACGCAAAGCATTCCTGCAAAACATTGTGTAACTGGTAAAAGTTTAGATTTTCAGGCATAACGATCCTGCGCTTGCAGGGGGTATGCAGGTCCAGGGATACTTCTAACTCCAATGCCCGGCAGGACCGGACATTTTCTCCGTAGCGCTCCCGGAGAAGTCCAAGCAGAGTTTCATAGGCCATAAGGTATTTTCCGTTACCGAGCATATCATCGTTCAGCCATAGCTGAATGTCCTGCTGAAACAGTTCCTCAGTCTGCAGTAGTTCAGAAAACATCTCCACCCGCTCACAGGCCTTGTTGCAGCTTGCGACTGTCTTACGGGAGGAATTGGCCCGCAGATAGACCTCCTGCCCAAGTTCATTCAAATACTGATCAATGATCTCGGGGCGCACATATTCACATTCCAGCAGTCTGCGGATGCCGTGCAAGACCAATTCCGGAATTTCCTTTTTGTTCTTTGCCGTCAGACCGTACAAAACAAATGTGCACCGTGATGCCGCATGGACTACCACAAGTGTTTTGCGCCGGTTGATAACCATCAGACTAGCTGTCCACTCAAACAGCGGATCAATCACAGCCGATGCCTTCTCCGCTTTAATTCCGATGTATTCCAACAGCTTTTTTGTACAAGCCAGTTCCATGGCATTTCACTGCCTTTCGAATTATCCAAATATAATATCGTCTGCCGTAGTAGCATTCAGCAAGCTTTCAATGGAGGTGTATTTCGCTCCACGGAAAAAGCAACCGGATTTGCTCCCAAGTGCGATATCGTGGGGCAGCTTAATGGGGCCTCCTTCAAAATAACACACATTGCATTTCTTTTCCTTGGAGTAGGTGATCTCTTTGATTTTAGCGTAATGTGTGATGGCAGAAACCGGAGCACCGCGGTAGATGGCAATGTACTTCAAACTGGGAATTCTTTCTGTGCTGCAACGACACGGATACCAGCAAGGAAGCTCTGCTTCACCCATAAAGGTCTCTTCAAAACCGCGATCCACAGAAGAAAGGATAACCGTATTGTTCTTTTGCTTGGCCTCCTCGATTTCTTCCCTGACACTTAAACCCATCTCATTCTGGAGATATTCTTC
>JAZORJ010000048.1:0-9499 GCA_045656525.1 Faecousia sp.
GCATCTGTAAAGGACTGACAACAACCGTGATCGGTAATTGCCATCGCCTTATGTCCCCATGCCGCCGCCTGCTTCACCGCATCACCCGTTTGCGTCAATGCATCCATACTGCTCATATTGGTATGCAAATGCAGCTCCACACGCTTCATGCCCTCAGCCTTATCCACGCGTTTGGGCATCGTTCCGCCCATCATGGCGACAGGCTTCAAAATCATTTCGTTATCAAACTGATTGATCATCAGTCGGCCCTGAATCCGCAGTACTGCACCAACCTTTACATGCTCCAAGAAAGGTTTGGCCTCGCTCGCTTCCATAAAGCGGTTGATGCGCACAGAACCGGTGTGGTCTGTCATGTCAAAATTGATAACCCACGCGTTGCGCTTTTTCAGTTCCTTATGCTCGACGGCAAAAACCCTACCCTCGACGATCACCGTACCCATGTCCAGATTCAGCTGGTGCATGGGTGTATTGGTGCCGCGGATAGGCTTTCCAAACCATGCATCGGACTGTACGGGGACGGCCGTCTCTTTCTTTTGGGCTTGGACGGGCAACTCCGCAATCATTTCGCCACGCATTTTCTCCATGGCTTCAAACAGATCTTTGCCCTCCAAAGCGCTGCCTGCTTCAATGCAAATATTGACCGGAACACCAAATTGCTGCGACAATTTTTCCTGCACCGCCGGAACTGCTTTTTCCAGTTCCTTTTTGCCGTTGGCGTACAGTGAGATTGTTAGAGTCGTGCCCTCCCAATTCCATTTCGCGCCGGCTAAGGAGCCACGGTTAAGCGAGCTTGCCTTCGTAAACAGATCCACAATATCTTCCGGTATAATCTCCGTAAGCATTGCAGAAGGATATGTAGCGGTAATTTCCAAATCACGCAGATCATAGATTCTGCAAATATCCGTGCGGATCGTATCCCATTGTCTTTGGGACACATACTGATTGCATGTAACGCCCATAGAGATCTCTCGCGCAACGGGATTGATATCCGCAGCAACAATGGCCGCCTGAGAGATCGCATTTTTCAGCGACTCAGGCGGCTCATAGTCTGAAAACATATTAAGGAAATAAGCTTTCTCTTCCATGATTCCTTACATTCTTTCGATTCTTTCAAGTAAAGCCGGCAGCAATTGTTCGTAGGGCAGCTTATCTACCTGTTCGCCCTTTTCAAAGATCATGCCCCAGCCGTCGCCGCCGGCAATGCCGATATCAGCTTCCCGAGCTTCCCCCGGACCATTAACCACGCAGCCCATAACTGCGACTGTGATGGGCTTTTGACAGTCTTTCAGCGCCTCATCCACCCGGTTTACAAGGCCAATGAGATCAATACTGGTACGACCGCAAGTGGGACAGGAAATGATATTTACGCCCTCCTTGCGAAGTCCTGCAGCTTTCAGGATATCCTTAGCAGCATATACCTCCTGCACCGGATCGTCCGTCAAGCTGACACGAATGGTATCGCCGATTCCATCTAGGAGCAGCGCACCAATGCCCATAGCAGACTTGATCATACCCATTTTAACCGGTCCGGTCTCCGTAACGCCAATGTGCAGCGGGTAGTCACACTTGCTTCTGAACAACCGACAGGCCGCGACCATGGTAGGAACGGTGGAGGATTTCATAGACAGGCAGGTATCATAAAAGCCGAATTTTTCCAACAGCTCCAAATGCTCAAAAGCGCTTTCAACCAAAGCCTCAGCAGTAGGGTGTCCGTACTTTTCCAGCAGTCGCTTATCCAAACTGCCGCCGTTTACGCCAATGCGGATGGGGATTTTCTTATCCTTACACACATCCACAACTGCTTTGACCCGGTCTTCCCCGCCAATATTGCCGGGATTGATGCGGATCTTGGATGCACCGCCCTCCGCGGCAGCAATGGCCAATTTGTAGTCAAAATGAATGTCCGCAACCAACGGCAATTCGCTTTCTTTGCAAATCTCAGCAAATCCACGGGCGGCTTCCATATTCTGAACGGAAAGCCGGGCAATTTGGCATCCGGCCGCTTTTAAGCGCCGGATCTGCTCCAAGGAAGCCGAAACATCCGTTGTTTTTGTGTTAAGCATGGACTGGATCACCACCGGCGCACCACCGCCAATGGCAACTCCGCCCACGAGAATCTGTCTGGTCATAGACTTACCCCTTGAAAATCATAAATACGTCCTTGAACATGATCACAGCCATCAGGATCAGCAACAGGATCATTCCGCCGGCATGAATATAGCCCTCAATTTTCGGATTGACAGGCTTCTTTGTGATCTTAACGATCAGCGTTGTGACAAGCAAAGCCAAAACCCGTCCGCCATCCAAAGCCGGAATGGGCAGCATGTTCATTATCGCCAGATTGATAGCAATAAAACCGCCGAAATAGAGCATTTTCAGCAAGGCATCCACCCATGTTTCCGAGGAATCCGCAACATCGCTCATTTGGTCAATAATACCAACCGGACCGGAAAGGTCAGAGAAGCTAGCCTGCCCATTAAACAGCATTTGCAGGCTCAAACGAACCATACGGCCGGAATTCAGTACATTTTTCCATGCATAGTCCAGTTTTGAACCAAGAGTTGCATCCTCAATAGCGAAAGAAAAACCATAACGGGGTGTCTCTTCCCCTTCGAAAAGGGTGGTCTTCATCACGAAATTATCCAAAACCACACGCTGTCCGTTTCGTTCCACAACAATGTCATGGACCTCACCGGGATTTAACGTCATCATTGTGGAGAAGTCAGATTGCAGATAAACCTTTTCCCCATCGATTTCCAAAAAGGTATCCCCTGCTTGCAGACCGTTCGGACCGCCGATCAAGCTGCCCTCCTGAATCACTGCAATGGTAGGAGTGGCCAATTTAACCGTCGGCAAAAAGACAATCACCATGATCAACACGCCGGCAATGAAATTCATTGCAGAGCCTGCAACCAAAATGATCAAACGCTTCCACCACGCTGCCTTCTGGAAGGATCGGGGATTTTCGGTATCCTCATCCTCGCCCTCCATGGCACAGTAGCCGCCGATGGGAATACAACGGATGGAATACAGGGTCTCCCCTTTCTGCTTTTTCCAGATAGCGGGGCCCATAAACATAGCAAATACATTCACCTGCACACCGGAAAGCTTAGCAGCAATAAAATGGCCAAACTCATGGATAAAGATAAGAAAACTAAAAATTAAAATTGCGAAAATAATACTCATAAAACGCCTCAAATACTCATTTTTTCCCTGACATACTGCCGGGCAAGACGATCGGATTCCAAAATTTGCTCCAAATCCTGATTAGCGATATACGCAACTGCATTCACAGCACCCCGAACCAGATCGTAGATATCATAAAAACCAATTTTATCCTGCAAATACAGGGCAACTGCCGCTTCATTTGCACCATTCATCACAGCACAGCTATTGCCGCCTTTGGATGCGCATTCCATGGCCAGTTTCAGGCACGGAAAGGCTTCCATATCCGGCTTCGCGAAGGTCAGCGCACCACAGGTCGTCAAATCCAACGCATCAACAGGACACTCCGTGCGCTGAGGATAGGTCAGCGCCAGCTGAATGGGCAAACGCATATCCGGCACGCCCATTTGGGCCATTACCGCGCCGTCAATACACTCCACAAAGCTGTGGACAATGCTCTGACGGTGGATCACAACATCCACCTGCTCCAAGGGTAGACCGTAAAGCCGCATGGCTTCAATTACTTCCAGTCCCTTATTCATCAGGGTCGCACAGTCGATGGTGATTTTCTCGCCCATTTTCCAGTTGGGATGCTTCAAAGCATCTGCACGTGTCACATGGGTCAGTTCTTCCCGTTTCATGCCATAGAAAGGGCCGCCGGAGCAGGTCAGAATCAATTTCTTGATCTCCTTCTTCTCCCTTACGCCCATCAGGCATTGAAAAATCGCAGAATGCTCCGAATCAACCGGAATGATTTCCGCCTTATATTTCTCTGCCTCTGCCATGACAAGCTCGCCTGCACAGACCAAGGTTTCCTTATTGGCAAGGCCAATCCGCTTTCCTGCGCGGATAGCCGCCAAGGTCGGTTTCAGCCCCAGCATGCCCACCACAGCGGTGATCACACAGTCCACGCCATCCATGGTGGCTGCCTCGATCAGACCCTCATCGCCCCAAGTAACCCGTGTAGGAAGGTCTGCAATATTCAACTTCAATTCTTTTGCCGCTTCCTCCGTTGCCATAACAGCTAGGTCAGGACGAAATTCACGGCACTGCTCCACCATACGCGTGACACTGGTTCCCGCTGTCAATGCAGAAACCTTCACATCCATATGACGGATCACATCCAAACTCTGCCGGCCAATGGAACCGGTGGAGCCCAGAATACTCACACATTTTACCATAACTTACTCCATAACAGGCAGTAATGCCAGTAGAATTTCTACAAGGGGTGCAACGATAACCACGGAATCAAACCGGTCAAGAATGCCGCCGTGTCCGTGAATCAGATTGCCGTAATCCTTAATACCGGTCTGGCGCTTAATTGCGGAGAAAATCAAATCACCAAAAGTACCGGCAAAGGAACAGATGATACCGTAAGTAATTGCAAAAGCGTAATTGATCGTTACATCAAAAGCAAGGTCGATGATGAAACAGTAAATAAGAACGCCAAGGATTGCGGCCAAAACGCCGCCAACAAGCCCTTCAATGCTCTTTTTCGGGCTGATGTTAGGCGCAAGCTTATGCTTACCCCATGCGCACCCGACAAAATACGCACCGGAATCAGCGGAATAGGCCAAAATAAATGGCAGCAAAATCAGCATCCGGCCGGCTTCGCCGCAAAGGATGCGCACCATGGAAGACAGCAGATACGGGATCAGCAAGCCACCTACAAAGCAAACACCGATCCGCTCAAAGCGGAGCTTTCCGTGGGATAACAGCAGCTCCATAAACAGCATTGCCGCAAACAGAAAGACTTGAATCTTTGCCCAAAGCGGATCCATGCCGCAATAGCACCAAAGCGGTACCAAAAAAGCGGAAATTGCTGTGTAACAGATAAGCATCAAGTGCTTAACAAGACCCGTCCCTGCCAATAGTTCGTATGCACCAATGGCACATACCGCACCCAACAGGACAGCGGTACAAACAGGCGGTGCAACCAAAACAACCACCAGCAGCACAGGAATCAAAATCGCTGCGGCAATGATTCTTGTTTTCATAGTTACACACCTCCAAATCTGCGGTTACGCCGTTGATACTCAGCAATTGCCGCATCCAGATCCTCCGGAGAAAAATCCGGCCAAAGAACATTCATAAAAACAAATTCCGAATAAACAGTCTGCCACGGCAGGAAGTTGCTGGTACGCAGTTCCCCGGATGGACGGATCACCAGTTCCGGATCCGGCACGCCGGCAGAATCCAGATAATCGGAAAAAATTTCCTCAGTTAACGCTTCGATTTCGACATTTCCATCCTTCACATCTTGGGCATAGGCCTTAATTGCGCGGATGATCTCATCCCGACCGCCATAGTTCAGGCAAAAATTCACCTGAACCTCATGGTATTCACTGGAACGCTCCTGAGCATCCAGACAAAGCTTCTGCAAGGGCGGGCTGAGTTTGCTCAGATCGCCAAAAAAGCGAAAGCGAACATGGTTCTTTTCCATATCCCGCAGCGCTTCTGTCAAATACTTGGCGAGCAGTTTCATAATACCGGAGACCTCCTCCTCGGAGCGTTTCCAGTTCTCAGTAGAGAAAGCATAAACAGTCAGGTACTCCACGCCCAAAGTACGGCAGTAATTTGCGATACGGCGGAAAGACTCCGCACCGGCACTGTGGCCGGCATTACGAGGCAATCCCCTCTTCTTAGCCCAGCGGCCGTTACCGTCCATTATAATAGCAATATGCCGGGGTGGTGCCAATTTTTCAGCCATTTATGTTCCTCCTTCTTTACAGCATTTTGGGGGCGCTGGCGCCCCCAATTCTGCATCGGCGTTAAATCGCCATCAATTCCTTTTCTTTTGCAGCCAAGGTCTCGTCAACCTTCTTGATATACTTATCCAGCATATCTTGCAGATCCTTTTCAGCCTTCTTCTGATCATCTTCGGTGATCTCGTTGTTTTTCTTCAGCTTCTTTACGTAGTCCATACCATCCCGGCGAACATTACGCATTGCAACCTTGGCATCCTCAGCATACTTTTTAACCTGCTTGGTCAGTTCCTTACGACGCTCCTCAGTGAGCTGAGGGAAGGTCAGACGGATAATCTTACCGTCATTTTGAGGATTAATACCCAGATCAGATGCCAAGATAGCCTTCTGAATTTCTTTCAGCAAGGAGCTATCCCAAGGCTGAATCACCAATGTACGGGCATCGGGAGAAGAGATGTTGGCAACACCGTTCAGAGCAGTCTCTGAACCATAGTATTCCACGGTAATGCGATCAAGAACCTTTGCATTGGCGCGGCCGGCACGCACTGCACCGAATTCCTCATCCAGATGCTCCAAGGTCTTATCCATTTTTCTTCCAAATTCTTTAAAATCAACGCTCATTGTTTAGTCCTCCTTAAAATTGATTTTTCACGGTGGTACCAATGGCTTCACCCTGCACCACACGGACGATACTGTTTTCTTCTGCCAAGCCGAAGCATACCAAGGTCATATTGTTATCCATTGCCAAGGTCATAGCTGTGGAATCGGTAGCTTTTAAGTGCTTTGCAAGAACTTCATCATAGGTAAGCTGGGTATATTTTACTGCGTTCGGATCCTTTGCAGGGTCAGCGGAATAGATGGCATCCACATTCTTGGCCATAAGGATCGCATCTGCCTCGATCTCCACGCCCCGGAGCACTGCACCGGTATCCGTAGAGAAATAAGGATTGCCGGTACCGGCAGCAAATATAACAACCTTGCCCTCGTTTAAGTAGCGATTCGCGGTATCCCGGGTAAAGTACTCAGTAAACTTACTCATCTCCACCGCGCTGAGAACTCTGGCATCCAGACCGTGCTGTTCCAGCACGTCTGCCACAGCGATGGCATTCATGACGGTCGCCAGCATGCCCATTGCGTCCGCATGGGAACGTTGCAGCTTACCGGTACCATTTTTCACACCACGCCAGAAATTGCCGCCGCCAATCACAAGGCCAACCTGAACGCCCATATCCACACAGGTCTTGATGGATTCGCACACCTCATGAATCTTCGGAAAATTCAGGCCAAAGCCATCCCCTGCGGCAGTTTTTTCTCCCAGAGCCTCGCCACTGACCTTTAACAGAATACGCTTGTATTTCACACTAGGCAAGATAATCTCCCCCTTTTCATTTGTCCTTTCTATTTTATATTATGAAACGCAAATTGACAACATAAAATTTGCAAAAATAAGCGTTCTTCTTCAAAATTTTACAATTTCAAGGTGCTAAATGAATTATTGACCGTAATCAATAGAGAAAATACAGATTTCCAACGGATTTTAGTTGCAAAAATCTGGCAAATAGGTTATAATGACACATTATCGAACTTTACAACTCAGAGAGGATGTTTGAAATATGGCTGAAATCACCGAAAGCAAGAATTTCATCCACGCATTTATTGAAGAAGACATCGCAGAGGGTGGCCGATACGCCGGTCAGACTGTGCATACCCGTTTCCCGCCCGAGCCCAACGGCTATCTCCACATCGGTCACTGCAAGGCGCTGATCATTGACTTCGGCACTGCCGAGAAGTTCGGCGGCCTGTGCAACCTGCGTATGGACGACACCAACCCCACCAAGGAAGATGTGGAATTTGTCGAGGCCATCAAGGAGGATATCCACTGGCTGGGCTTTGACTGGGGTGACCGGTTCTTCTACGGCTCTGACTATTTTGAAAAGGACTACGAATATGCCGTGGAGCTGATCAAAAAGGGTCTGGCCTATGTTTGCGAGCTGACTCCCGAGCAGGCAAAGGAAATGCGTGGCGATCTGAACACCCCTGCCACCTCTCCCTACCGTGACCGTCCCATCGAGGAAAGCCTTGACCTGTTCGCCCGGATGCGTGCCGGTGAATTTGAAGACAATAAGTATACCCTTCGTGCAAAGATCGACTTGGCATCCGGTAACTTCAATATGCGTGATCCGGTTATCTACCGTATTCGCCATATGCACCATCACCGTCAGGGCGACAAGTGGTGTATCTATCCCATGTACGACTTTGCCCATCCCATTCAGGACGCATTGGAAGGTATCACCCACTCCCTTTGCTCTTTGGAATTCGAGAACCACCGTCCCCTGTACAACTGGGTTGTGGAAAATGTTTCTGTTCCCCATCATCCTCGGCAGATTGAGTTTGCCCGACTGGGCATTGACCACACCGTGCTCAGTAAGCGTAAGCTGAGAGCGCTGGTAGAGAACGGCTATGTTTCCGGCTGGGATGATCCACGTATGCCCACTCTTTGCGGCCTGCGCCGCCGTGGTTACACTCCCAAGGCAATCCGCAACTTCTGCGATCGTGTGGGTGTTGCTAAATCCCCCAACACAATCGAGTACGCATTTTTGGAATACTGCCTGCGGGAGGATTTGAACGAAACCGCAAAGCGTGTTATGGCCGTTGTCAAGCCTGTGAAGCTGACTATTACCAACTATCCCGAGGGTGCATCCGAGACCTTCACAATTGAGAACAACCCCAACAATCCCGAGGACGGCACCCGTGAGGTCACCTTCTCCCGGGATCTGTGGATCGAGGCAGACGATTTCCTTGCCGAGCCGATTCCGAAGTACAAGCGCCTGTTCCCCGACGGCCCGGAGTGCCGCTTGAAGGGTGCTTATGTCATCAAATGCACCGGTTGTGTCACGGATGAAAACGGGAATGTCACCGAGGTTTTGGCAACCTATGATCCCGACTCCAAGGGCGGCGATCCTGCCGACGGACGAAAGATCAAGGGTGCGACCATTCACTGGGTAGATGCCAACAACTGCTGTGATGCTGAGGTTCGCCAGTACAGCAATCTGTTTGACGATGCCGACCCCGATGCCGCAAACAAGGACTTCCTTGCCTGTCTGAATCCCAACTCCTTGGAGATTCTGTCCGGCTGTAAGGTGGAAGCCAGCTTGAAGGACGCAAAGGCCGGTGACTCCTACCAGTTCATGCGTTTGGGCTACTTCTGCCCCGACAGCAAGGATTCCTCTCCGGAGCATTTGGTATTCAACCGCTCCGTCAGCTTGAAGGACAGCTTCAAGCCCGGTCAATAAAATTTAAGACCGCCGGAAATCCGGCGGTCTTTTGTATTATGCACACAGCAGACGGATCAGCAATTGAAACAGCATCACAATCAGAGAAAACAAACCAGATACCATTTGCATATCTGTCACTCCTTTCACGCAGTATGACGTTAAAATGTGGTGACTTCCTCCACCGCAGGTGCGGCGGGCTCCACAGAAATTGCAGTCAGCACTGGGCCTTGCTCTCCGTGGTACAAAACATGCTTTTCAGCGGTTATCTTAGCAGTCACCATCACCCAAGAACGGGATTCCAACTTCTGTGCGTCCGCATAGCGGCAAGGCACGCCACAGAACTGAATATCGTCC
>JAZORJ010000049.1:0-7360 GCA_045656525.1 Faecousia sp.
GCTGCTCAAACCTAAGCACGGTTATTACACACCCCCGGAGCGGCTCTCGCCCTTTGAAGTGATCCGTTTCATCAAATCCATGGGAGCGGTGGCGGTTTTGGCCCACCCGTTTTTGAATTTGAAGGAGGCGGAGCTTCGGGAATTTCTTGCCGAGGCCGTACCCTGCGGCTTGGATGCCATGGAGACGATGTACTCCACATATGATGACGAAACCACTGCGGCTGCCCACAGGGTGGCGGAGGAATTCGGCCTTTTGCACAGTGGCGGAAGTGATTACCACGGGGGCAACAAGCCCCATATTCAAATGGGCGTCGGTCAGGGGAATTTGGCCGTGCCTTGTGAACGAATGGCGGCACTGGAAGCACGCGTAAAATAATCCGCAAAAAACAGGAAAGTTCTGTAATTTGTTGTGGATTTTTGTAAAAACATATGCTATAATAAATCATGCTGAAATAGTGTGACACTATGCGCCCTGCGCACACCCCCGGAGGGAAAGAATATGAATAACGATTTACAAAAGGCAACCATGCTTCGCCGTGTTCCGGCTTGGCTTTTGGATTTGATTCTGTTGGTTGTATTGGCTACGGGCTTGATAGCCGGAATGTCCTATATCTTGGATATAGACAGCCAGCTGGACAAAATGGATGCAATCTATAAACGGTACGAAACGGATTACGGTGTCAGCTTTACGATTACAGCGGAAGAGTATGAAAAGCTGACTGAGGCAGAACTTGCAAAATACGAGCAAGCCAATGTGGCTTTGAGTCAGGATACGGAAGCGCAAGCGACCTACGAATTGCTGATGAATCTGACGCTGATTACATTGAGCGTCGGCTTTTTGGGAGCATTCCTGATCTTGGAATTTGCAGTTCCGCTGCTGCTGAAAAACGGCCAGACCTTGGGTAAGAAAGCCTTCGGTGTGGGTTTGATGCGCAATGATGGTATCACGATCACACCCTTTATGATGTTCGCCCGGTCGATTTTGGGCAAATATACTGTGGAGACCATGATACCGGTGCTTATGATTGTAAGCATGTTTTTTAACGGCGGAGGCGGATTCAGTGTGATACTTCTGGCTGTGTTTTTGCTGGCCCAGATTATCATCCCTCTGGCCACCCGGAATAAGACTGCAATCCACGATCTGATGGCTTGCACCATTGCTGTGGATCTGGCAAGCCAGATGATCTTCGACACTGTGGAAGAACAGGAAGCCTACTACAAGCGTTTGCACGAAGAAAATACCGCTCAGGCGGATGAATAAATAAAAAAGAAAAATTTATATAGGAAGGGATTCATAATGAAAGTTGTTTTGCAGAATCTGACCAAGATCTTCCCCAGCCGGGACAAGAAGGCAGGTAAAGAAGTCGTTGCTGTTAACGATTTCACCTTCGAAATTCCTGATGGCAAGTTGATCGGCCTGCTGGGCCCCTCCGGCTGCGGCAAATCCACAACGCTGTACATGATCAGCGGCTTGCAGAAGCCCTCTGCCGGCAAGATCTTCTTCGGTGATGACGATGTTACCAATCTGCCCACCGAAAATCGGGGCATCGGTCTGGTGTTCCAGAACTATGCACTGTACCCCCACATGACCGTGAAGCAGAACATCCTGTTCCCCCTGCAGAATTTGAAGGGCGCAGACAAGATGTCCAAGCAGGAAATGCTGGAACGCGCTTACTACGCTGCCAAGCTGGTTCAGATCGAAGATCTGATGGACCGCAAGCCCGGCGAAATGTCCGGTGGTCAGCAGCAGCGTGTGGCCATCGCCCGTGCGCTGGTTAAAATGCCCCGCGTTCTGCTGCTGGACGAACCCCTGTCCAACCTGGACGCCCGTCTGAGACTCCAAACCCGTGAGGAGATCCGCCGCATTCAGCGTGAAACCGGCATCACCACCATTTTCGTTACCCACGACCAGGAAGAGGCTATGTCCATTTCTGACGTCATCGTGGTTATGAAGCTGGGTGTTGTGCAGCAGATCGGCGCACCTCAGGAAGTTTATGACAATCCCGTGAACCTGTTCGTTGCCAAGTTCTTGGGCACACCTCCCATTAACGTGTTCGACGGCTCTGTTAAGGACGGCAAGCTGTACATCGGCGAAGAAGCTGTTCTGGATGTGAACGGCGTTGCAGATCAGGATGTTACCGTGGGTATCCGTCCCGAAGGCTTCGTGCTGGATGAAAACGGTCCTCTGACCTGTAAGCTGACCAGTCTGGAAGTTATGGGTCGCGACGTGAGCATCGTTTCCGAGAACGCCGCTTCTCTGAATCCTGTTGTCCGCTCCATCATCAATGCTGACAACAAGGTGGATGTCACCGCTGAGAACGTTAAGTACTCCTTGAAGGCACACAAGGTGTTCATCTTCAACAAGGAAACCGAAGAAAGAATCTATTTTTGAGGTGAACGAATATGGTAGATAGCAAACATCAATGGAAAGCATGGCTCTACCTGTCACCGGCTATCGTGTTGCTGCTGATCTTTACTGTGTGGCCTATCATCAACACCGTGCGTATCGCCTTCTTGGAAGGCTATAATGCGCTGGAAGCTGCATACGGTCTCACATTTGAATTCGGTTTCGGTAACTTCGAAAAGGTTTTGCAGTACAGCGACTTTATGACCTGTCTGAAAAACACGATGCTGTTGACGGTTTTGACAGTGCCGATTTCCACAATTCTGGCTCTGCTGATCGCAGTTGCCCTGAACTCCATTAAGCCTCTGCAAAAGTTCTTGCAGACCGTCTTCTTCCTGCCCTATGTTACCAACTCCATCGCCATCGGCATGGTCTTCGCTGCGATGTTCAACATCATCGGCCTGAGCCCCGATGGTGCCCGGGCGGAAAGCTGGGGTATCATCAACAATGTGTTGATGGCCTTTGGCGCAGAGCCCGTCAACTGGATCAACGCCCAGTCTTCCTATGCCGCAAACATCGCGGTCATGACCATTTATATTGTGTGGAATGCTCTGCCCTTCAAGATTTTGATCCTGCTGGGCGGCTTGCAGTCCATCAACAAGCAGTATTACGACGCAGCCCGTGTGGACGGTACTCCCCGTTGGAGAGTGCTGACCAGAATCACCGTTCCGCTGCTGAGCCCCATGCTGGCTTATGTTATCATCACCAGCTTCATCGGCGGCTTCAAGGAATATTCCAGCATCGTGGGTATCTTCGGCGAAAAGATGGGCCCCGTTGGTGCTGACTTGAAGCTGAATACCATGGTTGGTTACATTTACGAGGCTCTGCCCGAAATGAACTACGGTATTGCCAGTGCTGCTGCTTTGATCCTGTTCGGCATCATTCTTGTTGTTACCATGATTAACCTTCAGGTCAGCAAGAAGCGTGTCCATTTCTAAGGAGGTGCAGTATGGCTAAGAAAAAAGATAGTATTGTAATGCAGGAGCAAGACCTGCAACAGGTTTCTGCTCAGCAAAGAGCGTTCCAGATGGTAGTTAAGGCCGGCACCTACTTGTTCCTCGGTGTCATGGCACTGATCGTGCTGTTCCCTTTCTACTGGATGATTATTTCCTCCTTGAAGGATTTGGCAGAATACCGTTTGAATGTACCTACTCTGTGGCCTCAGAAAATGGTGTTCTACAACTATGTGGAAGCCTTTGATACCGCAGATCTGGGTCAGTTGTTCCTGAACACGGCCTATGTTGGCATCGTTTCCACCATTTTGTCTCTGGTGATTACCGTTCTGTCCGCATTTGCCTTTGCCCGTCTGGAATTCAAGGGCAAGAACGCTATGTTTGCCGCACTGCTGGCAACCATGATGATCCCCGGCGAGCTGTTCACCATCACCAACTACGCAACCATCAATGAGTTCGGCTGGATGAAGAGCTTTACCGTTCTGATCGTGCCCTTCTTGGTGTCCGTATTCTATATCTACCTGCTGCGTCAGAACTTCCTGCAAATCCCCAACGAGCTGTATCTGGCCGCAAAGGTTGACGGCTGCGGCGACCTGAAATACCTGTGGAAGGTTATGATCCCTCTGGCAATGCCCACTTTGATTTCCATCACCATCTTGAAGATGATGGGCGCATGGAACTCCTACGTCTGGCCCCGTCTGGTTGCCAACGACGATGCGCACCGCCTCATTACCAACGGTCTGCGTAACGCCTTTACAACCACCACCGGCGACGTTAACTATCCCGTGCAGATGGCCGCTGTTGCCATCGTGTCCGCTCCGCTGTTCCTGGTGTTCCTGTTCCTGCGTAAGTATATCATGCAGGGCGTGAGCCGCAGCGGCATCAAGGGTTAATCGACCGCAAGGTCTTAACACATAAATTTATAAGTAAGAAAGGAAATCAGAGTTATGAAAAAGATCGTAGCAATTCTCCTGCTGGTTACCATGCTGCTCGGCATCGGTCTGATGTCCGGCTGTAACAAGCAGAATGAAGTTCTGACCAAGGACTTTGTAATTCCCGAGGGTGGTTATGACGGCAGCGAAGTCACCATCACCTTCTACCACACCATGGGTGCCAACCTCCGCGAGGTTCTGGACGCATTTATCCCCAAGTTCAATGAGCTGTATCCCAACATCAAGGTTGTTCACGAGCAGGTTGGCGGCTATGAAGATGTCCGCGACCAGATCAAGACCGAGCTGACTGTTGGCAACCAGCCCAACATCGCTTACTGCTATCCCGACCATGTCGCTCTGTACAACGTCGCCAAGGCTGTTGTTACTCTGGACGACCTGATCGCAAGCAACATTGAAGTTACCAGGGCTGACGGATCCAAGGAAATCCTGGGTCTGACTGCTGAGCAGCAGGCTGACTTCATCGAAGGCTACTACAACGAAGGTAAGGAATTTGGCGACGGCAAGATGTACACCCTGCCCTTCTCCAAGTCCACCGAGGTTCTGTACTACAACAAGACCTTCTTCGCCGAGCACGGTTTGAAGGTTCCCACCACTTGGGACGAGATGGAGCAGGTCTGCGCACAGATCAAGGCTATCGACCCCGATTCCATCCCTCTGGGCTATGACTCTGAGTCCAACTGGTTCATCACCATGTGTGAGCAGCTGGGCAGCGACTACACCAGCGCTACCGGCGACCACTACCTGTTCAACAACGACACCAACAAGGCCTTCGTTAAGCGCTTCCGTGAGTGGTATCAGAAGGAATATGTGACCACCCAGGAGATCTACGGTGCTTACACCTCTGGTCTGTTCACCGCTACCACCGGTCAGCGCAGCTACATGTCCATCGGCTCTTCCGCCGGTGCTAAGCATCAGCGCCCCGCTGCCAACGACAAGGGTGAGTATCCCTTCGAGGTGGGCATCACCACCATTCCTCAGGTGAACCCCGAGCAGCCCAAGGTTATTTCTCAGGGCCCCAGCGTCTGTATCTTCAAGGACGCCAATCCTCAGGAAGTCATCGCTTCTTGGCTGTTCGTCAAGTACCTGACCACCAGCGTTGAGTTCCAGGCTGCATTTGCAGACGCTTCCGGTTACGTTCCCGTTCTGAAGTCCGTTGCAAATCATGCGAAGTATGCTGAAAACCTGGCAAAGGCTGACGGCTATGACTACATCACCTATCTGTCTGCTAAGGTCTGTATGGATCAGGTTGATGCTTACTACACCTCCCCCGCTTTCAATGGCTCCGCCAAGGCTCGTGACGAAGTGGGCAGCCTGATTCAGGCCGCTTTCATCGGCGATACCTCCGCCGGTCTGGACGCTCTGATCGACAAGGTCTTCCAGGATGCGATCAACAACTGTAACAAGTAATGAAGAAGAACTTTCTTAAAATCATTTCCCTGCTTTTAGTCCTTTGTTTGTTTACTGGCTGTACGCCCGAGGCTTCGGTGGAAACTCCCACCGAGGCCCAGGCGCAGACAGTGGACTATGCTGCATCTGTAAAGCTGAATCCCGACAACGGCTGCAAGCAGGAAGAGGTTACCGTCAAACAGTATATTGACGGTGATACTGTGCATTTCCACAGCAAAGAAATTGCCGGCGGCGTACTGAAAGCCCGTTTCCTGGCTGTCAATACCCCCGAATCCACCGGTAAGATCGAAGAATACGGCAAGACCGCTGCCGCTTTCACCAAGGAAAAGCTGATGAGCGCCACATCCATTATCGTAGAGTCTGACACCGCCAATTGGGATGCGGACTCCACCGGTGGCCGCTATCTGGTTTGGATCTGGTATAAGCCTCAGGGCGCTACTGAATACCGCAACCTGAACATTGAACTGCTGCAAAACGGCTTGGCCATTGCATCCAGCTCTTTCAACAACCGTTACGGCACCACCTGCTCCGCAGCCATTGATCAGGCAAAGGTGCAGAAGCTGAATGTGCATTCCGGCAAGAAGGATCCCAATTTCTTCTACGGTCTGGCAACCGAAATGGACTTGAAGGAACTGCGTACCAATGTTGCAAGCTACAACGGCGCAAAGGTTGCTGTTACCGGTGTCATCACCATGCACTATAATAACGGCTTCTATCTGGAAGCACAGGATCCCGAAACCGGTCTGTACTACGGCATGTACTGCTACTACGGCTTCAATTTTAACGGCATGCAGCTGATCCGAGTTGGCAGTGAAGTCCGTGTCGCAGGTAATGTTTCCGAATTCAGCGGCTCCTGGCAGATCTCCGGCATGTCTTACAGCGACTTCATCCCCACTGCTGACGATGTAAAGCTCCTCAGCACCGGTAATGAACCCGCATTTACACTCACCAATCCGCAGACCTTTGCCAACGGCACGGTAGATGTGGAGAAGATCGATCCCGAGACGGAAGAAGTGACCACCCAGACATATAAGTATGCCGAGCTGGTTCAGGGTACTTCCGTTGAGATGAAGAATCTGTATGTCCAAAGCGTTTACACCACCCAAAGCGACAATGCCAACTCTGATGGCGCTATGACGCTGACCTGCGTTGCAGATGGCGTGACCATCTCTGTTCGTACCATTGTTTTGACCGATGATAACGGCGACATCATCACCGCAGATGCTTACCGTGGCAAGACCATTGATGTCAAGGGCATCGTGGACTGCTTCAACAATGAGTATCAAATCAAGGTCATGGACAATGATTACATTACTGTTCATTAAATTAAAAAGGAGATTCAGTTATGAAAAAAGTAATTTCCGTACTGCTGCTTCTGGCTATGGTGCTCGGCTGCTTTGCTGGTTGTGCTCCTGAGGCTCAGGAAGATCCTGCTCTGCAAGCAGCAGCAGAATATGTGTACGCAATGTACAAGGATGCAAAGGCTACCACCGATGCAGACTTCACCGTTGTAAGTCAGGTTATGGTTGACAGCGTTGTCTATCCCATCACTTGGACTGCTGACAAGGCAGAAAACGTGCAGATCGTTGCCGGCGAAGACGGCATGACCACCATTAAGATCACTGCTGCCGCAGAAGATGTCA
>JAZORJ010000050.1:0-2341 GCA_045656525.1 Faecousia sp.
GCGGGACAACAAATTGTTCTTCGATACACAGATCGACCTTGCTTTGATGGCAGGTGTTCAGACGGCAGACGGCTTGGAAATTGTGGTAAGCGACTTGGACATCGGCCAATTGCTGACACCCTACGAGCTCATCAACCAGTCGGAGATCAATGTAGTCAAGGTGGTTGTGAAGATCCCGGATCTGACCAAAAAGACCTTCCGAATCACGAACATTGAAACGATTAATGTCCCTGCCGGTTTACAGGTAGAACTGAAAACAAAAGCGTTGGATGTGACCATGAGAGGTCCGGACTACCAATTGCAGTATATCAAAGAGGCAGATATCAAGGTACAGGTGGATTTCTCCGATGCGACAGCAAACGGGGAAGAAAAATACACCGCAACCGTGATCTTCACCCGATACAGCAAGAGCTTTGTGGTGGGCAGTTATGTCGTGAATGCCACCGTAACCCCGGCATAAGTACAGGAGGATAGAATTGTGATCAAGAGTATGACCGGCTATGGCCGGGCCGTTGCCACTGTGGGCGGCAGAGAATTTACAGTGGAATTGCGTTCCGTGAACAATCGCTATCTGGATTGTACGGTGAAATTGCCCCGGGCACTGTCCTTTACCGAGGATGCGGTCAAGCAGGCGGTGAAAGCGTCGGTTTCCAGAGGCAAGGTAGATGTTTTTGTCACCATGAAATCCGAAAATGCGGACGATACCACCATTACCCTGAACAAGACCGTTTTGGAAGGTTACCTCGCCGCCATGCGGCAGATGGTTTCTGAATTTGAGGTTCGGGATGACATCAGCGTTTCTACGGTATCCAGACTGCCGGAGGTTTTCTCCGTGGAGAAGCCGCAGGTGGACGAGGAACAGCTGCAAAAGGACCTGCTGGAAGTGGTCGGTCAGGCTCTGGCAGGATATGACGCTATGCGCTGCAAGGAAGGACAGGCCTTGGATGCGGATCTTCGCAGCCGTGGAAACACCATTTTGGAGCTGGTTTCCCAAGTGGAAGCCGGCAATGCCCAAACTGTCATTGACTACCGTGCCCGTCTGGAAGCCAAGCTGAAAGAGGTGCTGGAATCCACCAATATCGATGAGAGTCGGATTTTGACGGAAGCGGCCATCTTTGCGGACAAAGTGGCGGTGGACGAGGAAACCGTCCGTCTGCGCAGCCATTTGGCACAGATGAACGAAATGCTCACCAGCGGCGGTGCCGTGGGCCGGAAGCTGGATTTCCTGCTTCAAGAGATGAACCGGGAGGCCAATACCATCGGATCCAAATGCACGGATGTGCGTCTTGCCCGCATCGTGGTGGACATCAAGGCAGAATTGGAAAAAATCCGGGAACAGACCCAGAATATTGAGTAAGGGGCTATTATGAAACTGATCAACATTGGTTTTGGAAGCATGATCGCCGCATCTCGGTTGCTGGCCATTGTCACACCGGATTCTGCACCCATCAAGCGGCTGATTCAGGAGGCAAGAGATCGGGGAATGCTGATCGACGCTTCCTATGGACACAAAACAAAAACGGTTCTGCTTATGGACACGGATCATGTGATACTGTCTGCGGTAGCACCGGAGACCCTTTCTGCCCGCTGGACAGAGAAATGCGACGAGCAAGGAGAACAAGCGTGATGGAAAAAGGAAAACTGTTTATTATTTCCGGCGCGTCCGGTGTCGGTAAAAGTACCGTTTTGCAACAAGTTATGAGCGCCCGGCCGGATCTGCAATTTTCTGTCTCCGCAACCACCCGTGCCGCCCGTCCCGGTGAGCAGGATGGTGTGCACTACTACTTCGTCACCAAAGAGCAGTTCGAGCAGATGATTGCGGAGGATGCCTTTTTGGAGTACGATGCCCATAACAGCAATTATTATGGAACACCGGCTCAGCAGGTGGCGGAAAAACTGCAAAACGGCCATGTGATTTTGGATATTGAGCCGGTTGGCGCATTCAATGTCCAGAAAAAACGGCCGGATGCCACATTGATCTTTATTGAAGCTCCCTCTTGGGATGAGTTGGAGCGTCGGCTTCGCGGCCGGGGCGACACCTCGGAGGATCAGATTGCCATGCGGCTGGAACGAGCCAAGTGGGAATTGGCGCAAAAAGAAAAATATCATCACATAGTTGTCAATGACCAGGCAAAGGCCTGTGCCGATCAAATTTTACATATCATTGCGCAAGCAGATATGAAGTAATTGGAGGAAATGAATATGTTGTACCCCCCCGTAGCAGATTTGCTGAAAGATGTTAAGAGCCGTTATCTTCTGGTGAATGTGGTGGCCCAGCGTGCCCGCCAGATTGCAGAGGAAGCAGAAGAATTTGGCGAAGAACTCACCGAAAAGCCGGTCA
>JAZORJ010000051.1:0-9178 GCA_045656525.1 Faecousia sp.
AAAGAAGAATCGCACCTATGCGGATCATTCCTGCCATGACGATATGGCAATTCGCCGCCGCAGCAGCAACAAGCCGGGGCAAATCTGGCGGCCCAGCTTCGCCAAGGATATCGACCGGATTCTGTACAGCCCCTATTACAACCGCTACACAGACAAGACGCAGGTGTTCTCTCTGACGAAAAACGACGATATCACCCGTCGCAGTCTGCATGTGCAGCTGGTATCCCGGATCGCCCGTACCATCGGCCGGGCGCTGAATTTGAATCTGGATCTGATCGAAGCCATCGCATTGGGTCACGGCATCGGCCACACACCCTTCGCCCACTGCGGCGAGGTGTATCTGAATGAGCTGTACAACAGCCACACCGGCCGGTTTTTCAATCACAACATCCACTCCGCCCGGGTGCTGAACAAGATATTCCCCCTGAACCTGACCTTGCAGACCCTGTCCGGCATCGCCGGCCACAACGGTGAGATCGAGCTGGCGGAGTATCACCCTGTTCCTATGAACAGCTTCGAGGATTTTGAAGCAGAGCTGGAAAAGGCCTACACCATCCCCGGCTACGCCAACAAAATCCAGCCCAATACCTTGGAAGGCAATGTGGTGCGTATTTCCGATATCATCGCCTACTTGGGCAAGGATCGGCAGGATGCCGCCAGCATCCAGATGGTGGATGACCGCCAGTTCTCGGATTCCATCATCGGCAGCATCAATTCGGAGATTATCAACAATCTGGTGGTCAACATCATCGAAAACAGCTACGGCCATCCCTATATCAAGCTGGATGAGGAGCATTTCAAGGCAGTACAGTCCTACAAAAAGGAAAACTACGCCATGATCTATGCCAACGAGCCGGGCAGAGTCATTCTGAACCGAGTTGTCAAGCCCATGATGCAGGAGATCTACGAGCAGCTGCTGGACGACCTGATTCAGGACAAGCAGAATTCTCCCATTTTACTCCACCATGTAGATTATGTAAACCAAACCCGGTATCCCCGGGAGGTGCGCTACGGCAAGGGCGAGCCCAACCAAGTTGTGGTTGACTACATTGCCAGCATGACCGATGACTATCTCATCGACCTGCACCGCTATCTGTTCCCCAACAGCAATTACTATGTGGAATACACCGGATATTTTAATGATTTGTATGAGCAAAAGGGTCGTTTGAGCGGCCAGATCACCATGGACGAGCCTGTCTGATTGCGGGAGGAAATAGTATGAAATTTACTGCGGCAGGAGATGCGCTGCTTCAACAGCGCATCCCGGAGAATTATCGCGGTTTTGACGAGGTGCGAGAATTTATCACCCGGGGCGATGCCAGATTTTTCAATCTGGAAACCACGCTGAATTACGAGGGAGAGTGCTTTGCCTCCCAGTTTTCCGGCGGCACCTATGTGCGCACCAATCCAGAAGGCTTCGGGGATATGCTCCGCTATGGCTTCAACATGACCAGCTTCAACAACAACCACACAATGGACTTTTCCTATGACGGCATGCTTGCAACGCTGGATCATGTGGAATCCTATGGTGTTGTCAACAGCGGTGTGGGCCGGAATCTGGATGAGGCCGCCGCACCCCATTACTTGGACACCCCCAACGGCCGGGTTGCGCTGATTTCCGTAAACACTTCCTTTGACCCCTCTATGATGGCAGGTAAGCAGTCCCGGCGTTTTCCCGGTCGGCCGGGTATCAACGGTCTGCGGCACACTCAGACCCTGACGGTGACCGCTGAGGATTTTGCAAGAATTCAAGAAATCACGGATAAAACCGGCATCAATTTCGAGGACAAGGTGCATGTTGCCCAAGGCTACAAAAAGCCTGCCCCGGAGGGCGTTTGCCAGATGGGTGCGCTGCGGTTTGAGCTGGGAGAAAAAGCCGACCGGACACAAAAGTGCAATGAGGAAGACCTTGCAAGGGTGAAAAAGGCCATCTTTGAGGCCCAGTTGCAGGCAAATTACATCCTCATTTCCCTCCACCATCACCAGATGGGCCCCGGCTCCAACGAGCTGCCCCCGGATTTTGTGGAGGAGTTTGCCCATTTCTGCATCGACGCCGGCGCACACGCCGTGATCGGTCATGGCCCCCACCTGCTTCGGCCGGTGGAGGTGTACAAAAACCGCCCCATTTTCTATTCCTTGGGCGATTTTCTCATGCAGCTATACAGCGTGGCGGTTGCCCCGGAGGATTTTTACGAGAAGCAAAATCTGGCCTCCGATGCCACCGTGCATGAATTGCTACAAAAACGCTCCAACAACTTCACCCGTGGTTTGATGGAAGATCCGGTGATGAGCGAAGCGGTGATTCCCTACTGGGAGATGGAAAACGGGGAACTGACCAAGCTGGAACTCCTGCCTGTGACCTGCCATCAGAACGAAAATAAGAGCCTTTCCGGCCTGCCGGTGGTGGCGGAGAATGCAGATTTTGCCGAAAGACTGGCGAAATTGTCCGCGCCCTACGGTGTGCAGATGAAGCTGGAAAACGGCATCATCAAATGCAGTTGGTAAGGAGAAAGCAAATGCAGCTATCGCAGGATATTTTGAAATATTTAGAGGACTCCTTTGACGAGACCATGGCTCTTTTGGAGGCCATCTGCAAGATCCCCGCGCCCTCCAATCACGAGGAAAAGCGGGCGGCATTTTGCAAAAAGTGGCTGGAAGATGTGGGCGCACAGGGTGTTTACATTGATGATGCCCTGAATGTGGTATTCCCTTGGAATTGCGAGGGGAAAGACAATATTGTGGCATTTTCCGCCCACACGGACACGGTTTTTCCCGACATGACCGAGCCCATGCCGTACAGCACCGACGGGAAATTTGTCTATTCCCCCGGCGTGGGTGACGACACCATTTGCCTTGCCATGATGCTGATGGTGGCAAAGTATGTTGTGAAGAACAATTTGAAGTCCGACAGAGGCATCCTGTTTGTGGCAGACTCCGGAGAAGAGGGTCTGGGAAATCTCAAAGGCGTCAAGAAAATCATGGCGGATTATGACGGCCGCATAGAGCGGTTTTATACCTTTGACAGCCACTATGATGCGCTGATTTATCTGCCCGTGGGCTCTCATCGCTATAAGGTGCGCGTGGAAACCAAGGGCGGCCACTCATTCGGTGCGTTTGGCAACCGTAATGCTATCTGCGCCGCGGCGGAGCTGATCTGCGCCCTGAATCGATGCCAAGTACCTGTGGAGGAGGGACACAAGACCACCTTTAATGTGGGTACCATCGAGGGCGGCACTTCCGTCAACACCATTGCTCAGAATGCGTCTTTCCTGTATGAATACCGCTCCGATTCCCATAAGTGTCTGGAAAAAATGCAGGCATTTTTCGAGGAAACCGTGGCCAAAGCTCAGGAAGATCCGGAAGCCAAGATCACAGTGGAGGTCATCGGCATGCGCCCCTGCGGTGCGGAAGTGGACGAGACGATTTTCAATGAAATGGTGGAAAACGCCGTGGCAGTTTGCGAAAAACACACAGGCATTCCTTGTAAGCTGAGATCCGGATCTACGGATGCCAACATCCCCATGTCCTTGGGTATCCCTGCTGTCTGTGTAGGCAACTACATGGGCGGCGGCGCCCACACCCGGGAAGAATTCTTGGAAATTGCATCCGTTCCCGTAGGCTTGAAGATCACCGCGGAAATCATTTTGCAGTATTGCGTATAAAACGAATAAAGCCCACGCCTTTCGGCGTGGGCAATTTTTTATAAAATCAAGTGCTTTCAGCTTCTGTGTCTTTGTTGTTTTCACCAGACTTCTTTTTGCTCTTTATGTACGTGACCCAATAGTAAATCGCCAATGCAAAATTCACACATAACCATATAATGTCACATATCGTAATCCATTGTGCTCGTTCACTGATACGAGGGAAATCTTTTAAAAACCATCGATATGTATGCCGAACCGCAACAAATGTCCAAAAAATCGGCATAAATAGAGATGTATGCAGCATATGCTCATTCCTCCTTTTTAGTATCATATCACAAAAAATGCCTTGTGTCATCTGTTTAGACAACACAAGGCAAAATTATTTATTTAGACGGGCCGGAGCGGAGTTGGACATCGTGGTAACCACCCTCCACGATGGAGGTAGCGGAGACCAGCGTCAGCTTGGCATCCCGTTGCAGATCGGGGATGTTGATAACACCGCAGTTACACATGGTGGACTTGACTTTATACAGAGAAGCTTCCACATTGTCGTGGAGAGAGCCGGCGTAGGTAACATAGGAGTCCACGCCTTCTTCAAAGCTCAGCTTGGTCTTACCGCCCAAGTCATAACGCTGCCAGTTCCGGGCACGGTTGCTGCCCTCGCCCCAGTACTCCTTCATGTAGATGCCGTTCACCAGAACCTTGGGAGTGGGGGATTCGTCAAACCGGGCGAAGTAACGGCCCAGCATCATGAAATCTGCACCCATGGCCAGAGCCAGAGTCATGTGGTAATCGTGGACGATGCCACCGTCGGAGCAGATGGGCACATAGATTCCGGTTTCCTTAAAGTATTCGTCCCGGGCTGCCGCAACCTCAATCAGAGCGGTGGCCTGACCCCGGCCGATGCCCTTGGTCTCCCGGGTGATGCAGATACTGCCGCCGCCGATGCCAACCTTAATGAAGTCTGCACCGGCCTTGGCCAAGAACAGGAAGCCGTCCCGGTCTACCACATTACCGGCACCGATTTTCACGCTGTCGCCGTAGTTTTCCCGAACCCAAGCGATGGTCTTTGCCTGCCAGCAGGTGTAACCCTCGGAGGAGTCGATGCACAGCACATCCGCACCGGCTTCCAGCAGGGCAGGGATACGCTCAGCGTAGTCACGGGTGTTGATGCCTGCGCCCACAAGGTAACGCTTCTTGCTGTCCAGCAGTTCCAGAGGATGGGCCTTGTGGGAGGAGTAGTCCTTGCGGAAAACAAAGTACATCATATTGCCGTCCTTGTCTACGATGGGCAGACTGTTCAGCTTATGCTCCCAAATGATGTCATTGGCTTCCTTCAAAGTGGTCTCCGCCGGGGCGGTGACCATCTTTTCAATGGGAGTCATGAAGGTTGCAACCTTTTCGGAGGGATCCATACGGGAGACCCGGTAATCCCGGCCGGTGACGATGCCCAGAAGCTTGCCGTTGGGGGTGCCGTCGTGGGTGATGGCCACGGTGGAGAAGCCGTTGGCTTCTTTCAATGCCAGCACATCGGCCAAGGTGTTTTCGGGAGTGAGGTTGGAGGCTGAGACCACAAAGCCGGCTTTGTAGCCCTTGACCTTGGCAACCATAGCCGCCTGAGATGCAATGGACTGAGAGCCGAAAATGAAGCTGATGCCGCCCTCTTTCGCCAAAGCGATGGCCAGAGAGTCATTGGAGACGGACTGCATAATCGCGGAGGTCAGGGGGACATTCAGAGAGATTGCCGGTTCTTCCACACCCTTGCGATACTTGGTCAGAGGTGTGCGCAGACTGACATTGTCGGGGATGCAATCCTCCGAGGTGTAGCCGGGAATGAGCAGGTATTCGCTGAAAGTGCGGCTGGGCTCTTGCATGTAGTGGGCCATGGAAATTACCTCCTATATGTAAATGTGATGGGTTAACGCATTAAATACCGGTGCCTTCACCGGGGTCGAGGAACGGAATCTCTTGCTTGCCCCGGGTGTCCACCTTCTTGAAGTTGCCGATGACATCGGAAACCAGATCGGATACGGCAAAGGTCTGGGGGAATTGACGAATGATGTTGGACAGCAGGGGAACTTGCGCCTTGTTCACCACGCAGATCAGCACGCTGACAGGCTCGCCCTTGTAGATGCCCTGTCCGGGGATCAGAGTGGCGCTGTGGCGCAGAGTTTCGATGATCGCATGGGAAAGCTCCTCAGGATGCTTGGTGACGATCTCAAAGCGGACGGCACTGCGGCCTGCCCGATTCATTTTATCCATAATGGCGGTGCAGGCAAAGCTGTACAGAATGCTCATCAGCACCGGCTCAATTTTGTAGTCGTAAACGAAGAAGGAAAGCACCGCAACCACGCAGTTGAGGACGAAGGAGACCCAGAAGAAGTTGAACTCCGGGCGCTTTTTGTGAATAAGGGAGGCAATATAGTCCGTACCGCCGCTGTAAGCGCCTGCCCGCAGGAGCATGGAAATCACCGCGCCCACGAGAATACCGCCAACCAGCGGGCCCATAATGGTGCTGGTTCCGGTATCGGTGTTGTACTGGAAAGCGGAAAGGTCCACCTGTTCCAAAATCACCAGAAAAACAGAGAAAAACAGGACATAAGTAAAAGAGCGGATGGCCAGAGTCTTACTTACGATGCGGTAAACCGCAACCGCCAACGGCAGATTCAGCAAAAGGCTCAAATAACCCATGTTCCATCCGGTCAGGTACTGGAACATGGTGCACAGACCGTTCAGACCGGCGGGGGCGAAGTTATTGGGAAAAATGAAAATGGTATAGGTGATCGCGCACAAAAAGGCAGAAAGAATGATCACGATATAAGTCAGAGGCTTTCTGAAACGGTTCATGAGCGCACCTCGAATGCAAGAGAAATTTTTTATCAATATACCATAGCAAGGGAAAAGGGTCAAGGGCGCAGAGGAAAATAAAACTGCCAAATTTCAAGGGGAAAAGCCTGGTGTTCCTTGGTGAAATAGCGAATGAGGAGTTGCCGGTGACCCGGCAACTCCGCAATGATTTTATTCAGCAACAGGGGTAGCTTCTTCGACGGTTTCTTCCGCGACAGGTGCTTCCTCAGCAGGAGCTTCCTCGGCAGTTTCCACAGAGACTTCCGCAACCGGAGCCTCGACCAGAACCTCAGCCTCCTCGGAAACGGGAGCGGCCTCGGGGAGCAGACCCTTCACTTTCAGGATGATGGGCAGAACGATGCCGGCAGCTACGAACAGAACACCGAGGCCCAGCGTCACAGCATATACGGGGATGAATGCAGACACGAATTTCTGCACCACGGGAACCAGCATGGCCAGATCACCCGTGGCGGGGAAGTACTGTACCACCAGACACAGAACAAGACCCGGCAGACCCACCGGCAGGAAGGAATAACCGATCCGGCGCAGACCCTTGCCAATCTGGCGGATGTTGATGAAGAAAATAGCGGCCATCAGCACCAGACAGATGCCGATACTCATGAGCAGATAGGGGGTGGAGGAAACCGTGCGCAAAATGCCGGTGACCTGATCCACAATCTTAAAGACGCTGACACCGCCACTGCCGTCTGCGCTCTCGGACTCGTTGATCATTTCCATAAAGCCGGCCAGACCTTCGGCTTCCACCTTCTGCACGATGTTGTTTTCGTCAAAGACGGTGGCTACCTGCAACGCCACATCATCGGGCAGGGGCTCACCGACCACAGCCTCAATGAGTTCCTTGTTTTCTTCAATCAAAGTCAGAATTTCTTCCTTTTCGAAGGTGGTGGTGATCTCGTCGTTAAAATAGTCGGTGATCAAGCCGGCAGTCTTGTCCGCAATGTAGTCCTTTGCGGTGGATTCGTTGATCAGGGAGGTGAATTCTTCCAGAGAAACGGGCATTTCTTCTCCGATTTGGTTGCCCAATTCTTCGTAGAGCATGCCGATCAGTTGTGTAGTCAGATCCTCGGCCACATCATCGGGCTCTTCCCGACGCACCATCTGATAAGTACGGCCGGGACGGGGCGCGATCCGCAGACCGCCCTGACCGGCGGCCGCAGGCGCTTTTACGCGGACATGCTCCGGGGAGGAGAGCAGTGCGTGGACAACCTCATTCATCGTGTTTTCGGAGGTGCCCACCCGGATGTCAATGATCAGGGTAGTGGCAAGAATGGCCACGAACAGAATAAAACCCAGCACGGCAGAGGCCACAGAAAGGCCGATCCGGGCACCAAGAGAGAGTCTCTTTTGTTTAAACATGGTAAAAACTCCTTTTGTTCACAGAATGTCTATATTTTACCCCCTGCGGCAGAAATTGTCAATAAAAACCACGAAACATATGTAGTGGGCGTGGTGCTGCGCGCAGCGCATCCAAAATATAAATGCTTGCCGGGGGCAAGCATACCATAGTTCATGCCTTCGACGCCCCGCAAGGACAGCTTTTCTCAAAGCGGGCTGTCGTGGGCGCCAGCCCCTGCGAATACACAATAATATTGAAAAAATCCTTGACAAAAGGAAGATTTAACGCTATAATACATGAGCCTGCGTGTGCAGGTAATCCTTGCTCACGGCGCGACCGTGGGCCAAAAGTCCAAAAGGAGGTGCAATCAACATGGCTAAGATCACCGGTAAGTATGAGGTGCTCTACATCATCGACCCCGCTCAGGGCGAGGAGGGCATCGCAGCACTTGTGGAAAAGTTCAAGGCAATGGTGGAAGCGGAGGGTACCCTGACTAACGTCGATGAGTGGGGCAAGCGCCGTCTGGCCTATCCCATCAACGACCTGCCCGAGGGTTACTACGTTCTGATGAACTTCGAGTCCAATCCTGCGTTCCCCGCAGAAATGGAGCGTGTGATGAAGATCACCGAAGGCGTCATGCGTTGTCTGACCACCGTTGTGGAGGGCTAAGAAATGCTCAACCACATCACAATTATGGGTCGCCTGACCCGTGATCCCGAACTTCGCCGGACCGGCAGCGGCGTTGCTGTTGCCAGCTTCACTCTTGCAGTCGACCGCGACTTTGGCAAGAACGAGAACGGCGAAAAGGAAACCGACTTCATTGACTGTGTCGCTTGGCGTCAGACCGGAGAATTCGTCTCCAAGTATTTCACCAAGGGCCGCATGGCAGTGGTTTCCGGTCGGCTCCAGATTCGTCCCTGGACCGATAAGGAAGGCAACAAGCGCCGTACCGCTGAGGTCATTGCAGACAATGTCTACTTTGGCGACAGCAACAAGCGTGAGGATGGCGCAGCTCCCGCAGCTGCATTCGGTGGCTACTCTGCCCCCGCTGCTTCCTCTCCCGCATCCGACTTCGCGATGCTGGATGACGACGATGCCCAGCTGCCCTTCTAATTGAACTTTTCTACTAAGACTTACAAGGAGGGAAATCCCATGGCTAACGAACAGCGTATGCGTCCCCGCAAGCGTAAGAAGGTTTGTGCTTACTGCGTTGATAAGGTGACTGCTATCGATTACAAGGACACCGGCAAGCTGCGCCGTTACCTGTCCGAGCGTGGCAAGATCCTGCCCCGCCGTACCACCGGTACCTGCGCCGCCCACCAGCGTGACC
>JAZORJ010000052.1:0-17923 GCA_045656525.1 Faecousia sp.
GATTTCGGTCGTGCCCACAGCGATATTGTGAATATTAAGAACAACTAAGGAGTTAATTATGGCAAAGAATAATTTCCGGGGTATGCCCGGTGGAATGAACCAGATGGCGATGATGAAGCAGGCTCAGAAGATGCAGCAGGAGCTTATGCGCATGCAGGAGGAGCAGGAGACGAAGGTCTATACCGCTTCTGCCGGTGGCGGAATGGTTTCTGCTTCTGTCAACGGCAAGCATGAGGTTGTGGATTTGAAGATCAACCCCGAAGCTGTGGATCCTGATGATGTGGAAATGCTGCAGGATATGGTCATGGCCGCTGTGAATGAGGCGATGCGCACTGCTGATGCAGAAGCTGCCAACAACATGTCCCGCTTGACCGGTGGTCTGAACCTGGGAGGCCTGTTCTGATGCAGTATTTTCCTACCGCATTGCAGGAGCTGGCGGATCAGTTTGCCCGGCTTCCCGGCATCGGCGGAAAGACGGCACAAAGATTGGCCTTTCATGTGCTGGAATTGGATGACAGCGATGCCAAAGCTTTTGCCGAGGCGATTTTGGCTGCGAAACAAACAGTTCACACCTGCCCGGTGTGTCAGAATCTGACGGATCGGGAAGTGTGTCCTCTGTGTGATAACGAAATGCGTGACAGAAGCATTATCTGCGTGGTGGCGGAACCCAAGGATGTGATCGCAATGGAGCGCAGCCGGGAGTTCAACGGACTTTACCATGTGCTTCACGGTGTGATTTCGCCACTGAATCATGTGACGCAGGATGATATCAAAATCAAGGAACTGTTGATGCGTGTGGCATCCGGTGAGGTTCGTGAAGTCATTATGGCGACAAACCCGGATACGGAGGGCGAAGCGACTGCGATGTACATATCCCGTTTGTTGCGGCCTATGGAGGTCAAGGTGACGCGTTTGGCTTATGGCGTGCCCGTGGGCAGCCAGCTGGAATATGCCGATGAAGTGACCCTCTCCCGGGCGCTGGAAGGCAGACAAGAGATATAACAAAAGGCTGTGCATATGCACAGCCTTTTTCTTATACCTTATGCTCGCAGTAAATACAGCGGTAGATATTCGCCTTAGGATCGGTCAGCTTTGCCAGGTGGGGCAGTTCCTGCTCCACCTGACAGATGCACTTAGGATTGGTACATACGCGATCACGCAGGAATCCGCTGGTGTCCACAGTTTTACGAATGGGGTCTTTTTCTGCTTCCTCCAACAGTTTCAGAATCAGCGCCATGCGCACATATTTGCCATTTAGAGCCTGACGGAAGTAGGCCGCCCGGGGATCGTCATCCACAGCCACGCTGATCTCATTGACACGGGGCAGAGGATGCATAACACACATCTTTTCCTTTGCCAGAGACATTTTCTCGGGATCGAGAATATAGGAGTTTTTCAGCCGCTCATACTCTTCCATAGAGTCGAATCGCTCTCTTTGGATACGGGTCATGTACAGCACATCCAGTTTCGGCATGGCATCTTCCAAAGATGTGACTTCCTCATAGGAAATTCCGTGCTTTTCCAGCACATCGTAGCGGATAAAACCGGGGATTTTCAGCTCCTCCGGGGAAATCAGCACAAATTTGACACCCTTGTACCGTGCCATTGCCTCAACGAGGGAGTGGACAGTACGGCCGTATTTCAAATCGCCGCACAGACCGATGGTCAGGTTACTCAGCCGACCCATTTCCCGGGAAATAGTGAGGATGTCTGTCAGGGTCTGGGTGGGGTGATTGTGGCCACCGTCGCCGGCGTTGATGACGGGCACGGTTGCATTACAAGATGCAACATAGGGTGCGCCTTCCTTGGGATGGCGTATGGCCATGATGTCTGCATAGCAGGAAATTACCTTTGCAGTATCTGCCATGCTCTCGCCCTTTGCGGCAGAGGAAGAATTGGCCTCACTGAAACCCAGAACACTTCCGCCCAATTCCAGCATGGCGGCTTCGAAACTCAGCCGGGTGCGGGTGGAGGGCTCAAAAAACAGGGTGGCCAGTTTCTTGTATCGACACTTTTCCCGATAGTTCTCCGGATGGGCGATAATGTCCTTTGCGGTAGCCACCAAGGAATCCAGCTCGTCCATGGAAAAGTCCAAAATGCTGATCAAACTTCTCATGCCTTCGCTCCGTTCACAGCCAAATAGTTCTTGATGCGTGTGACATTTTCTTCGTTGGCGGGGTCCTCTTCCAAATATTCAATGATGTCGTATACATCCACCACGGAGTAGACAGGGAAGCCAAATTCTTCCTCAATCTCCTGCATAGCACCCTTTTCGCCCTGTCCCTTTTCTTTGCGGTCGACCATGACAAAGGTAGCGGCAACTTTCACGCCTTCCAGATTGCTGAGTATTGCCATGCTTTCCCGGATAGCCGTACCGGCGGTGATCACATCTTCCACGATGACCACTTCCTCGCCTGCCTGAGGCACATAGCCGACGAATACGCCACCCTCGCCGTGATCCTTGGCTTCCTTGCGGTTAAAGAAGAAGGGGACATTCAGTCCGTTCTTGCTGAGCGCAACTGCGGCAGAAACAGCGATGGAAATGCCCTTATAAGCAGGGCCGTAGAGGACGGTGGGTTTGTTGCCAACTTTTTCAAAGTAGGCCTTGGCGTAAAATTCGCCCAGCTTTGCAATTTCTTCACCGGTCTTGATCATGCCGGCATTGATGAAATAGGGAATCTTCCGACCGGATTTCGCAGTGAAATCACCGAATTTCAGAACGCCTGCTCCTTGCAGGAACTGAATAAATTCTCTTTTGTAGCTTTCCATATTTCTCTCCTTAATCGCAGAATTCGGCAATGCATCTCTCGTATGCCGCTACGGGATCCTCAGCGGCGGTGATGGGCCGACCGACGACAATGTAGTCAGAGCCGATTGCTTTTGCGGCAGCAGGGGTCATGACCCGCTTTTGATCGCCCGCATCACCGTCTGCAAAGCGCACACCGGGAGTGACAGTCAAAAATTCCTTGCCGCACTGATCATGTACCTTTCCGGCTTCCAGAGGAGAACACACAATGCCGTCCAGACCGGCATTTTTTGCATTTTGGGCGTAGTGCATGACGACCTCATCAATGGGGGCTTTGATCCAAAGATCCTTTTCCATGCTCTCCTGATCGGTGGAGGTCAGCTGGGTGACGGCGATGAGCAGGGGACGGGTGCCGTCCTCCCGGGTCAGACCTTCCAAGGCTGCCTTCATCATGGTAGTGGTGCCGGCAGCGTGGAGATTACAGATGTCTACATCCAGATGGGACAGGACAGACATGGCTTTTTTAACCGTGTTGGGAATATCATGAAGCTTCAAATCCAGAAAAATTTTGTGACCGCGCGCTTTGATTTCCCGAACGATGCTGGGGCCTTCGGCATAGTAAAGCTCCATGCCGATCTTTACAAAGGGCTTCTTGTTCTGAAATTTGTCCAGAAATGCGAAGGTTGCCTCCTTAGAGGAAAAGTCGCAGGCTACGATAACATCCTTACCCATGATTTACGCCTCCTATAATGTCTTTCAAATTTTCGATTTTGTATTTTTCCATCACCCGGGGCAGATCCCGAATGATGTCTCTGCAAATAAAAGGATTCACCAGATTGGCCGCACCCACCTGAACGGCAGTCGCGCCTGCCAGCATCATTTCCACCACATCCTCGGCGCTGCTGACACCGCCCATTCCAATTACGGGGATGTTGACAGCCTGTGCAACCTGATAAACCATCCGCACAGCCACCGGGAAAATGCCGGGGCCGGAGTAGCCACCCATGGTGTTGGCGATGATGGGTTTACGCTTATTCAGATCAATGCGCATGCCCAGCATGGTGTTGATCAGACTGATGCCGTCCGCACCGGCTTCTTCACAAGCCTTGGCAATGGCAACGATGTCCGTAACATTGGGGGAGAGCTTGATAATAACAGGTTTTTTGGTGACAGCCTTGACTGCCTTGGTCACTTCCGCAGCGGCTGCCGGGGATGTACCGAAACTCATACCACCGCCATGGACATTGGGACAGCTGACATTGACTTCCAGCCAGCCGACCTGCGCTTCTTTATCCAGCTTGGCGCAGGTGTATGTGTATTCTTCCACGGAAAAACCGGAAACATTGGCCATGACCGGCTTGTGAAAACATGCTTTCAGCTTGGGAAGTTCCTCAGCTATTACTCTTTCTACACCGGGGTTTTGCAGACCCACGGCATTGATCATGCCGCCGGGGCACTCTGCAATCCGGGGAGTGGGATTTCCAAATCGGGGTTCCTTGGTTGTGCCTTTGAAGGAAAATGTACCCAGCTCGTTGATATCATAGAGCTCAGCAAACTCATAACCGTAGCCAAAGGTACCGGAGGCAGGAATCACAGGGTTGCTCAGTTCAATGCCACAGAGATTTACATTCAATCCCATAAGATCTCCTCCTTTTTCATCACAGGGCCTTCCTTGCAGATACGCTTGTAGCCGGTAAGCGTCTTGCAGGAACAACCCATGCAAGCACCGAAACCGCAACCCATCCGCTCTTCAAAGCTCATTTGGCCGGAAGTGGCAGTTGCCTTATAAACGGCTTTCAGCATGGGCTCCGGGCCGCAGGTATAGAAATAGGTGTATCTATTGGGCAGTGCATCGGTGACGAAGCCCTTTTTGCCGTAAGAACCATCTACGGTGGTCACCTGAACATCACAGCCGAGAGCAATGAATTCTTTTTCATAAAAGCACTCTGCGGCTGTATTAAAACCAAGAATGACGGAGACTTTTTTGCCCTGTGCAATCAGCTTCTTGGCGAGGTTGTACATAGGCGGTACGCCTACGCCGCCGCCCAGCAGGACGGGGGCGTCACCGGATAGGGAAAGATCATAGCCGTTGCCCAAACCGGTTAAAATGTCCAGCTTTGCCCCTGCGCCTAATGTGGCCATATCCGCTGTGCCTTTGCCCACCACTTTGTAGATAATGGTAAGGGTCTTTTCATCGTAATCGCAAACGGAAATAGGCCGGCGCAGGAAATGGCCATCCAGAAGAATGTTTACAAACTGTCCCGGCGCGGTGATGGCGGATGTGTCGCCTTGAAGCACCATCTTGTAGACGCTGTCTGTCAGCGCTTCATTGCTAAGAACCGTAAAAATGCTTTGTTTCATGGGTTACCCCCTCAGGCATCAATGGTAGAAATGGTCAGCGTTGTCTCTTCCAGTACGTCCAGCAGTACCTTTACGGTATCCAATGCGGTGAACATGGTAACATTGTATTCGGTTGCGACTTGGCGGATCTGAATGCCGTCATCTTCGTTATGGCCGGGATTGCGTGTGTTGATGACATAGGCAATGTGACCTTGCCGCAGAGCCTCAGGAATCTCGCTGCTGCCCTCACTGATTTTTTGCAGTACGTGGGTGCGGATACCGTTGGCCTTCAAGAACTTGGCTGTACCGGCTGTGGCCTCAATATTAAAGCCAAGATTGTAGAACCGGCGAATCAAAGGCAAGGCCTCTTCCTTATCCCGGTCCGCAATCGTAGCCAGAACAGTGCCGTAATTTTGCAGATGCATGCCGGATGCTTGCAGCGCCTTGTAAAGCGCACGGGTCAAGGTGTTGTCGTATCCGATTGCTTCGCCGGTGGATTTCATGTCCGGAGACAGGTAGGCATGCAAACCGCGGATCTTGTTGAAGGAGAACACAGGTGCTTTGACATACCACCGCTTCTTTTCGTCGGGATAGATGTCAAAAATGCCCAGCTCTTTCAGGCTCTTGCCCAGAATGACCTCAGTAGCAATATCCGCAAGGGAGTAACCGGTGGATTTGCTGAGGAAGGGAACGGTACGGGAAGAACGGGGATTGACTTCAATAACATAAACATTGTCGTCCTGATCCACAATGAACTGGATGTTGTAAAGGCCTACAATACCAATGCCCAGTCCCAATTTCTTGGCGTACTGCAAAATGGTACCCTTGACCTTGTTGGAGATGGAGAAGGAGGGGTAGATGGAGATGGAGTCGCCGGAGTGCACGCCGGTGCGCTCTACCAGCTCCATAATACCGGGGATGAAGACGTTGTGACCATCGCAAATGGCATCTACTTCCACTTCCCGGCCTTCGATATACTTGTCCACAAGCACGGGCTTGTCCTCGTCAATCTCAACTGCGGTTTTCAGATAATGGCGCAGCTGATCTTCATTGGCGACGATCTGCATTGCCCGACCGCCCAACACGAAAGAGGGACGCACCAGCACGGGATAGCCGATTTCGGCGGCGGCTTTAATGCCGTCCTCGATCTTGGTGACCGCCTGACCCTTTGCGCGGGGAATGTCCAGCTCATTCAGGAGATTCTCAAAAGCGTTGCGGTCTTCCGCCTTGTCAATGGCAAGGCAATCTGTGCCGATGATCTTCACACCCCGGTCATGGAGCGGCTGTGCCAGATTGATGGCAGTTTGACCGCCCAAAGATGCAATGACGCCCACAGGCTTTTCAAATTCGATGATGTTCATAACATCCTCGGGAGTCAGCGGTTCAAAGTACAGCTTGTCCGCTGTGGTATAGTCGGTGGAGACGGTTTCGGGGTTGTTGTTGATGATAATCGCCTCGTAGCCGGCTTTTTTAATGGTCATAACGGCATGGACGGTGGAATAGTCGAATTCCACACCCTGACCGATCCGGATGGGGCCTGCGCCCAGCACGATGATTTTCTTCTTGTCAGTCAAAACAGAAGCATTTTCACCGGAATAGGAAGAATAGAAATAGGGGATATAAGCGCCTGTGTGGCAGGTATCTACCATACGGAAGACGGGGAATAGGTTGTTCGCTTTGCGGAAGTTGTACACGTCCATTTCTGTGCACTTCCAAAGCTTGGCAACATATTTATCACTGAAACCCATTTTCTTGGCAGTGGTCAGGGCTTCCAGATCGTTGACATGGACTTTCAAATGCTCCTCCATATCCACGATGCGCTTGATGGCTTCCAAGAAATAGGGGGTGATCTGGGTGACCTCGTGAATTTTTTCTACGGACACGCCATGGTAGAACAGCTCGGCAATGGCAAAAATATTGTCAGAGCGGAAAACTTTGATATAGTCCAGAAGTTCCTCCACGCTCATGTTATCGAACTTGTGTGAGTGGATATGATTTGCGCCGTTTTCCAAAGAGCGAATGCCTTTGAGCAGAGATTCTTCCAAAGTAGAGCCGATGCCCATGACTTCACCGGTAGCCTTCATCTGGGTGCCCAACACATTGGTGGCGGAGGTGAATTTGTCAAAGGGGAAGCGGGGAAGCTTGGCAATGACATAGTCCAGTTGCGGTTCAAAGGAAGCATTGGTGTTGGCGATTTTGATCTCATCGAGGGTCATACCAACGGCAATTTTGGCGGTAACCTTTGCGATGGGGTAGCCGGACGCCTTGGATGCCAGTGCAGAGGATCGGGAAACTCTGGGATTGACCTCAATCAAATAATATTCCGAAGAATTAGGATTCAGCGCGAACTGTACATTACAGCCACCCTCAATTTTCAACTCCCGAATCAGCTTGATAGCGGAATCGTTGAGCATTTTCAAGTCGTGGTCGTTCAGGGTCATGATGGGGGCAACCACAAGACTGTCGCCGGTGTGGACGCCTACGGGGTCGATGTTTTCCATACCGCAGATGGTGATGGCGTGGTCACTGCCGTCACGCATCACTTCAAATTCGATTTCCTTGTAGCCCTTTACGGATTTTTCAATCAAAACCTGATGAACAGGGGAGAGCTTAAAGGCATTCAGACCGATTTCAACCAATTCGTCCTCGTTATATGCAAAACCGCCGCCGGTGCCGCCCAAGGTAAAAGCGGGGCGCAGCACAACGGGATATCCGATCCGTTTTGCGGCCTCTTTGGCTTCTTCAATGGAATAGGTGATCTCAGAGGGAATGACAGGCTCGCCAATGGATTGGCAGAGCTCCTTGAACATTTCCCGATCTTCGGCTCGCTCAATGGATGCGCTGGAAGTACCCAGAAGCTCCACGCGGCATTCCTTCAAAATGCCCTTTTTCTCCAACTGCATGGCCAGATTCAAGCCTGTCTGGCCGCCGATACCGGGAACAATGGCATCCGGACGCTCATGGCGGATGATCTTGGCCACATATTCCAAGGTCAGCGGTTCCATGTATACTTTATCGGCAACGGTGGTGTCTGTCATGATGGTGGCGGGATTGGAATTAACCAAAACTACCTCATAACCTTCCTCCCGCAGTGCAAGACAAGCCTGTGTACCGGCATAGTCAAATTCCGCGGCCTGACCGATGATAATAGGGCCGGAGCCGATGATCATGATTTTCTTGATATCTGTACGCTTTGCCATATGAAAGCCTCCCTAGGTTTTTTGGATATTATTTGCCGTTTCTCTCTTTTTCTAACCAAACCAGTTTGCCGTCGCAGACAGTTGCAAGGCATCTGCCCCACACCCGCCAGCCGGCGAAGGGGGTGGATTTGCCTTGGGACTGGAACTCCTCCGGCTCGATGATATAGCTCTGCCGCAGATCCCATACAGAAAAGTCGGTTGTCATGGGAATGTGGAAGCGCTTTCTGGGGTTAGTGACCAGTAATTTCAGTAATCTTTCAAGAGAAATCACATTTTCTTTAACAAGATAGGTATAAAGCAGGGGAAAAGCTGTTTCCAAACCCACGATTCCAAAGCTGCTGCCGTCCAGACCCTTGCTTTTTTCCTCAGCGGAGTGGGGAGCGTGGTCGGTGGCGATCATGTCGATGGTGCCATCCTGAATACCGGCAATCAATGCTTCCCGGTCGGATTTGTCCCGGAGAGGGGGATTCATCTTATACCGGCCATCCTCTTGCAGGAAGGAATCGTCCATGATCAGGTAGTGGGGAGCGGTTTCGCAGGTGACATTGAGCTTCTCCGCCTTTGCCTTGCGAATCAGCTCTACGGATTCTTTCGTAGAGACATGGCATACATGGTATGCGCATCCTGTCTCTTTTACCAGAGCCAAGTCACGGGCAAGCTGCTTCCACTCACTTTCGGAGCTGATGCCCCGGTGATGATTTTCCCGGGCGTAGTCGCCATCGTGGATATAGCCGCCGTTCAACAGAGAGTTGTCTTCGCAGTGAGCAACGATCAGCTTATTCAGCTGCTTGGCCTGCTTCATAGCAGCACGCATCATGTCATCGCGCTGAACGCCTTTGCCATCGTCTGTAAAACCGATGACCTGAGGGGCCATGGCCTTCATTTCGGAAAGCGTCTCGCCCTTTTGCTCCATGGTGATGGAGCCGTAGGGATAAATGTGGATGAGACCGTCTTCCTTAATGAGATTCAGCTGTTCTTTCAGATGCGCCTTGGTGTCCGGTACAGGATCCAGATTGGGCATGGTGCAAACCGCTGTGTACCCTCCGTGCGCTGCTGCCAGAGAACCGGAGAAAATGGTCTCTTTATAAGAAAAACCCGGCTCTCTGAAATGCACATGCACATCACAAAAGCCGGGAAAAACAGCATATTCGGGAGAATCAAAGGTACACAGATCAACAGAGGAAAGACGTTCCAAAATAGAAACACGAACACCGTTACCGCAGATGGCATCGAGCATAGGTGTGTTCTGATTCTGCATAGTCATAGTAACTCCTTTCGCATAGCGAATTTGTGTATTTTTTATCTGATATATTTTATCATGCAATATATAGGATGTCAATAAAGTTTGCATATAAAAAGACGCCGGAAATCCGGCGACTTTTTGTCAAATAGTATAAATTTTCGTTAAAGCTCTTCGCTAACTGCCAGCATCAGGATACCGATGATGACAACGGTAATGAAGGCATAGGTCTTCCAAGAAAGCTTCTCTTTCAGGAAAATCCGGGAGAGCAACAGGGAAACCACGCAAACAGAGGACAGAATGGGGGCGGCAACTGCATCTACGCCACCAAGAGCATATACATAGGTGAACTGGCCGGCAGTCTCAAACACAGCAGCCAAGACCTTGTCCTTGCTCTGGGAAACCGGACCGAACTTGACACCCTTAGCTTTCATAAAGATGAACAGGCCCAAAGCAAAAGCGGCAAAAGTCAGCTCGTAGCTGGTATTGGCTACCGCTTCCATTGTTTCTTCAGTCACGTCCACAAACGGTGCGTTTGCAATATCCTCAACCAAGAAATAAGCATCGTCGAAGAAAGTGCCGAAAGCATCCAGCAGGGCATATACAAAGGGCATACAGAAGGCAACGATAGCGAGTTTTTTGCCGTATGTCTTTTTTCTCGGAGTTTCGCCGCGGTTTTCCAAATAACTGACACCTACAACACCAACTGTGATCACACCGACAGCAAGCCAGGTAAGCCAGTGGAATTCGTCACCCATAAACAGGGCAAACAGGAGGACACAAATAACACCCGCAGTATTTTCGATGGGGTCAGAAATGGATTCCTCCAAGAAGCGCATGCCGAAATAGGAAAACGCCATGGAGATGATGTAAAACAGGGAAACAGGCAGATAGATCAGTATGTTGATGGGATTGAAATGAATATCCTGCGTCAGCAGCGTAAAAACAGCATGCAGGCCCATGACAATACCAACGCATACACAGATTTTCAGATGGGAATATTTTTCATCCGGGCGAGCGCCTTTTTTATAGAACAGTTCCGCTGCGCCCCACAGAACTGCGGTTGCGATAGAAAAGAATAACCAAGACATGTTAAATTACCTCTCCTTTTATAAATTTACCAGACCGGCATCCAGCATCTTTTGCAGACTCATCAGAATACCCAGTTTGGCGTGGTGCCAAGTCAAGCCACCTTGGAAATATACCGCGTAAGGGGGACGGATCGGGCCGTCAGCAGACAGCTCAATGGACGAACCCTGCACGAAGGCACCGGCGGCCATGATGACCTTGCTGTCGTAGCCGGGCATATCTCCGGGAATGGGTGCGGCATAGGAATCCACAGGCGCAGCAGCCTGAATACCCTTGCAGAAGGCAATCATGCCTGCCTCGCTGCCAAGCTCCACGGCCTGAATGATGTCGTGGCGACTTTCGGTGGCGTTGGGAACGCAGCGGAAGCCAAGGGGTTCATACAGATTTGCCGCAAAGATCGCGCCTTTTTCAGCGCCGGCTACCACAGTGGGGGCAAGGAAGAAGCCCTGATACAGCGACGGCATCAAACCGAGGTTTGCGCCAACTTCCTGTCCCAAACCGGGAGCAGAAAGACGATAACCGCAGCGATCAATGCAGGCGCGTGTGCCGGCAATGTAGCCGCCGATGGGAGCAAGACCGCCGCCGGGGTTCTTAATGAGAGAGCCAACAGTCATATCTGCGCCCACATCGGAAGGTTCGATGGTTTCCACAAACTCGCCATAGCAGTTGTCCACCATTACCAAAACATCCGGCTTGACGGATTTACAGAAGGCGATCAGCTCACCGATCTGTGTTACGGAGAAGGTAGGACGGGTCGCATAGCCTTTGGAACGCTGAATGGTGATCAGCTTTGTTTTTTCGTTGATGGCTTTGCGGATGTTTTCGTAGTCAAAAGTACCGTCTTCCAGCAAATCTACCTGACGGTAGGTCACGCCGTATTCCGCCAAGGAGCAGGGACTGGGACGGATGCCGATGACCTCCTGCAAGGTATCGTAGGGCAGACCCACGGGGGAGAGCAGCTCATCCCCGGGCAGTAGGTTAGCGGACAGCGCAACGGTCAAAGCGTGGGTGCCGCAGGTGATTTGCGGACGCACCAGCGCAGCCTCGGTGTGAAATACATCTGCGTATACTTTTTCCAAGGTGTCACGGCCCATGTCGTCGTAGCCGTAACCGGTGGTGGCGGCAAAGCAAGCAGCGCTGACACGGTTTTTCTGCATGGCAGAGATCACCTTTGCCTGATTGTATTCTGCGATTTGGTCAATTTCAGCAAAGCGTTCTTCCAGCTTTTTCAGAGCAGCTTCGCCGTAGCTGTAAACAGCATTGGAAATGCCCATGCCGTTATAAAGTTCCAATAATGCGTTCATTTTTATTCCTCGTTTTTCACAGTGTTTAGTAGTTTATCAGCAATATCATTTAATGTTTCCGGACGGGAAACGATCAGACCGGCATCCGTTTCACCAAGAATCAACAGGGTATCACCGGGTTGGATGCCGAACATTTCACGGGCTTCCTTGGGGATCACAATCTGTCCACGATCGCCCACTTTTGCGGTTCCAAAGACACGACGGGCGTTGGCTTTGCCCAAGATGTGTTTACCAGCGGCCATGATAGCCTCCTTTCACACTTTTCATACTTTTCACACCAGCAAATTATACAGAAAACCGCTCCGGTTGTCAATACCGGAGCGGCGAATTTTTAATCATTTCTCCGTCTGCCACCAAAGATCAAAATCAACCGAAGCAGCTGGGCAAGGGAAACAGCTGTGGCAGCTACATAGGTCAAAGCAGCAGCGGTCAGCGTCTTCCGTGCGCCTCTGCGTTCATCGTCTGTCAGCAGTTCACCGGATTCGATGGCCTGCATAGCCCGGCGGCTGGCGTTGAATTCCACAGGAAGCGTTACCAGCTGGAATACCAAAGAAAGGCTGAAACAGGCAATTCCGGCATACACAAAACCATAGGAAACCGACTCACCGAAGCTGAACAACAGACCCAGCAAAATCAGCGGCATGGCCAGCTTGCTGCCGATATTCGTAATGGGAATAATTGCTGCCCGGAGCTTAATGGGAGCATAGTGCTGTGCGTACTGTACGGCGTGACCGGCTTCATGGCAGGCAACGCCAATGGCGGCCACGGAAGTGGAATCGTGTACGCTGTCGGATAGGCGGATCACATTGGTTTTGGGATCGAAATGGTCGGTCAGATTGCCACCGACACGCTCAATGCGAACACCGGAAACGCCGTTGGCCCGAAGCACTCGTTCAGCTGCCTGAGCACCGGTAATCCGCCGGTAGGAATGCTTTTGAGAATAACGCTTAAAGGTGGAATTGACATTGGCACTGGCGATTGCGGCCAGAAGGATGCAAGGGAGCACCAGTACAATGTATGTCAGATCAAAACCGTAATAATATCCAAGCATAGCAGTCTCCTTCGTTAGTTTTATACCATCATTATACCCACTTTGCAGGAAAAAGCAAGGGTTTGTCGTTGCATTTACCATATGCATCCATTATACTGATAGTAATGGAAGATGGATAAAATTTTTGTAAATTTTGGTGAGTAAATTCCAAGGCTTGTGTGTTATAGGAGTAAAGAGGTGAGAATATGGCAGGACCCGGCGTGAAAATCAGTTTTCAGGACGGAAAGTCGCTGGAAACCATAATCCACACATATTCAGATCCGCTGGTGCGCTTTGCATGCTGTTATGTGGCAAGCCCCGATATCGCGGAAGAGCTGATGGAAGACGCCTTGACAGATGTGCTGATCCGGGATAGAGAATTTGAAGATGAGGCCCATTTGAAAGCATATCTTTACAAAGCCGTTCGCCATCGGTGTCTGAATTATCTGCGCTTCCACCGGAAATTTGTTCCGTTGGAGGATGTGGAGTGTGCGCTCTTTGCGGGGAATCTGGAAGGGGATGTCATCAAAAAGGAGCGTGACCGGGCAGTGTTTTCTTGCTTACAGGAACTGCCGTTGCAGTACCGCCAAGTGTTAATGCTGACATATTTTGATGGCTTTGCTATTGGGGAAATCTGCACGATTTTGTCACGCTCTCCCAAGCAGGTGTGTAACCTGCTGAGTCGGGCCAAGACCTCTTTGAAAACTTCACTTGAAAAGGTGGGAATCACACATGAAGACATATAATGAAAGAATGGATGCGATCCGACAGAAGCTGCATCGGAAGCAGGTTCAGCGCAAGGCTATGATGGCCACCGCCGGGGCATTGTGTATCTGCCTATTGGTTAGCCTTCTGGTGCCCCGTTTCCAGAAACCGGATGGCATTGAACAATATGCTGAGAATGAATATTACAAGGTTATTGAAGCCATCAATCGTGACTTTCGGCGTACGGATACCCATTGGGAATATTTGCACTGGGAGGATCTGTTCTGGGGCGATGCATTTTTAGAGGATGAAGGCAACTTAAGATATGAAGTTGAGGCCGCGCCCGGCGCAGTACCGGATGTCGATATGAGCACCAACGGAAGCACAACCAATTCCTCTGTGGAGATTACCGACCATCAGGTGGCCGGTGTGTTGGAAGGAGATCTGATCAAGCGCAGCGAAACACATATCTTCTATCTGAACAATACCGAATTGGAGATTTACGAGATTAACGGCGAGGAATCAAAGAAGATCAACACGGTAACCGTGGGCACGAACTGGAATTCTGATTCGGAGATGTATCTGTCCGCAGATGCAAGTCGTCTTACCGTGATTCTGTCCGGCTTTGACGCTATTTTCAGCGAGGGAAAAAAGGAAAGCTATGTAAAGATCGTTTCCTTGGATGTATCCGATCCTATGAATGTGACAAATGTGGCATCCTTTTACCTCACAGGCGCAAAACAAACCTGCCGCATGGTGGATGACCAGCTGATGCTGATCAGCAGGTTCTGCATTCAATATGAAATGGATTTTGATGATCCGGCAACTTTCCTACCTCAGTATGGCACACCCGGCAATATGCAGTGCATCCCTGCGGACAACATCGTAATTCCGGACAGGCTGAACGACCGGTACTACACGGTGGTGACCTTGCTGGACAATAATGACCTGTCGCTGATCGACACTGGTGCGTTTATGTCCTACTCTGCTGAGCTTTATGTATCCAAAGAACGGATCTATGCCACCCGCAGCTATACCGATACGGAAAAGGTGGATGATACCACTTCCTTTACAAAGGCCATGACGGAAATTTCCTGCATGGGATATGACGAAAACGGTCTGACTCTGGCGGGCTCGTTCTGCGTGAAAGGCAGAGTAAACAATCAGTACAACATGGATGAATATGAGGGCGTTTTCCGCATTGTCACCGGAACGACCCAACGACAAATGATTACCCATGAAACCGGATACACCACCGTTAAGGTGGAGGAGCGAAACGCAAACTTGACCTGCTTCGAGGTTGGCACATGGAAGAAAATCGCAGGGGTAAAAGCCTTTGCACCGGATGGAGAAACTGTGGAATCTGTCCGTTTCGACGGAGACTATGCCTATGTCTGCACCGCAGTTGTGGTGACGCTGAGCGACCCGGTGTTCTTCTTCGATATGTCGGATCTCGACAACATCACTGTCAAAGATACCGGCACCATTGATGGCTATTCCAGCTCCCTGATCCAGCTCAATGACGGCTTCCTTATGGGCATCGGTGTGGATGAGAACTGGAATCTCAAAGTGGAGATTTATGCAGAAACTGCCAGCGGTGTGGAATCGGTCTGCGCGTATACCAGATGCATCAATTTCGCAAATGATTATAAGGCCTATTATATCGACCGGGAAAACAATCTGTTCGGCATTCCCACCGGAGAGGGATATGTTCTTCTGCAATTTACCGGCTATGAACTGCATGAGCTGGCCTGCGTGGATACAGCGGGCGGTTTGAACAATGTCCGGGGCGTGGTGATCGATAACTGTCTGTATGTGTGCAGTGAGATGTTCCGTGTGGAAAGCCTTGCATAATTCTGAAAAATGTGATATTGTCACAGAAGTCTTTCGGAAATCCGGGTAAGATATGATTACAAAACAAAACAAGGAGGACAAAAAGATGTCTGTGAAAAATATCACAAAAGAAAATTTTGAAAATGAAGTCGTCAAGAGCGAAAAGGTCGTCCTGCTGGATTTCTTTGCTACTTGGTGCGGCCCCTGCCGGATGGTCAGCCCCATCATTGATGAGATCGCTGAGGAAAACGACCATATTGTCGTGGGCAAGGTAGATGTGGATGCCCAGTCGGAGCTGGCAAGCCAGTTTCAGGTTTACAGCATCCCCACGCTGGTAGTCATGAAAGACGGCAAGGTGCTGGCACAGGAATCCGGCGCAAAATCCAAGGCGCAGATTTTGGCAATGCTCCCTTAAATTCTTACAAAGCCCACCGCTTCGGCGGTGGGCTTTTTTGCATGGTGACAATATCACAGTAAAGCAGTGAAAAACGGGTTATACTGTCATCAAAAGGAGGCAGTATTATGGATAAGGTTTACGATGTTTTGGTATTAGGTGGCGGCCCGGGAGGCTATACGGCTGCCATGTATGCGGCCCGTTCCGGATTAAGCGTTTTGGTTTTGGAACGCTTAGCGGCAGGTGGCCAGATGGCTCTGACCCATCAGGTGGATAATTATCCCGGCTTTGACGAAGGTGTGGACGGATTTACCCTTGGAATGAAAATGCAGCAGGGGGCGGAACGCTTTGGCGCACAGACTGTTTATGCCGATGTGCAGGGTGTGGAGTTGCAAGGGAATGTTAAGAAATTACACACGGAGCAAGGAACATTTTACGGCCGTACGGTGATCGTTGCAACCGGAGCGAATCCCAGAAAATTGGGTCTTCCCATGGAGCAGGAACTCACCGGCAAAGGCATTCACTACTGCGCTGCCTGCGACGGCATGTTCTATCGAGGCAAGACGGTGGTCTTGGTGGGTGGCGGCAATTCTGCTGTGGCGGATGCACTGGTACTTTCCAGAGTGGCGAAGAAAGTGATCCTCGTGCATCGCAGAGAGACTTTGCGTGCATCTAAAATCTACCATGAGCCGCTGGAACAAACGAAAAATATCGAATTTCGCTGGAACAGCGAAGTGATTTCTCTGCACCATGGCGACCGGGTAGACGGTGTCACGATCCGAAACCGGGAAAGCGGTGCGGAAGAGAAAATTCTCTGTGACGGTGTTTTTGTCAGCATCGGCAGAGAACCGGCTACGGCACTTTTTGCTGGACAACTGGAACTTGATGAGGCCGGATACATTGTGGCCGGTGAATCTACGAAAACGAATCTGTCCGGGGTGTATGCTGTTGGCGATGTGCGTACCAAAGCAGTGCGCCAGATCGTGACCGCAACTGCCGACGGTGCGGTTGCCGCTCATGAAATTGAAGAGTTTCTGTCAGTTGGCGTTGCGTAATGCAAAAATCTGTGCTATGATAATCAAAAATCGGAAATGAGGACACGGATATGAGTACGATCGCTGTGAAAAAGGTCAGACCCAATGCCATTATACCTACCTATGGCTCCCAGGAGGCAGCCGGGGCAGACCTGTATGCCTGTCTGGATGCGCCGGTGACCATCGGAGCGGGGGAGACTGTATTTATTCCCACCGGCATTGCCTTGGAGGTTCCCAAGGGATGCGCCGGCTTGGTGTATGCCCGGAGCAGTCTGGGTGCCAAGCGCGGCCTCGCTCCCGCTAATAAAGTCGGTGTAATCGACAGCGACTACCGGGGAGAGATCTTGGTGGTACTCCATAACCACGGAAGCGTTGCACAGACGGTTGCCCCCGGCGAGCGCATCGCCCAACTGGTGATCACTCCGGTGCTGACACCTGTCTACGAGGAAGTAGAGAACCTTACAGACACCGACCGGGGCACCGGCGGATTCGGTTCTACCGGAAAATAAGAAACCCGGCTGCATTTGCAGCCGGTTTTAATTTAACTAATTTTGATTCCGTATACCTTTTGTCCACGGGTGCCGATGATCAGCATGTCGTTGAAGATAACAGGGGAGGCCTCCACATTGGAACCTACATTGATGGTGTCCAGCGTGTTGCCTGTCTGGCCGTCCATCAGATGGGCATTGCCCACGGAGTCGAAGATGATCATGTAGGCATTTCCGTCCTCGGAATAGACCGCAACGGGAGAGCTCCAACAGTATTTCATGTTCTTTTCCCAGATGACTTCGCCAGTATCGGTGTCAAGAGCCAACATCGTGCCTTGGTATTCGCTGGGGGACTTGGCAACATGGAAGAAGATCATGCCTTCCAGTTCTGTACCCTTCTTGCCCAACAGGGGGGTGGAGAGGATACCACCGGAAACATTCTTGTTGTACACGATGTCAGACCAAGACTTTTCCCATACAATTTCACCGGTCACGGCGTTGAGCTTGTACATATAGCAGG
>JAZORJ010000053.1:0-7743 GCA_045656525.1 Faecousia sp.
ATTGCCATGTCCATTTATTATCACAAAGTAAAGGACAAACAAATTAGTCTTGTAGATCAATAGTAAAAAGTGCCGCATCTGCGGCAGTTTTTTTATGTCCAAAACAGGCGTGCCGTCAGCGATGCCACGAAAAATCCCACAAAATCGGCAAACAGTGCCGCAGGGATGGTGTATCGGGTCTTTTTGATCCCGGCCGCACCGAAATAGACACTGATGGTGTAAAAGGTCGTTTCTGTGGAACCCAGCATTACCGCGGCCGTGCGGCCAATCAGAGAGTCCGGGCCGTATTGTGCCATCAGCTCCGCTCCCACCGCCAAGGCCGCACTGCCGCTCAGGGGACGGATCAGCACCAACAATGCTGTTTCCGGTGGAATCCCAACAAAGGAAAAGACCGGTGCAAGCAGGCTACTGAGCAGCTCCACGGCTCCGGAGGCCCGGAGCATGGTCACAGCGGTCAGCAACAGAATCAAAGCAGGCACTAAGGAAGCCAGAATTCTTAAACCCTCCCCTGCTCCCTGCAACATCAGATCGTAAGCATTTTCCCGTCTTCGTAAGGCAAGAACTGCGGCAAGCAGCAGAAGAACCGGTACAATATAATCAATCATGACGCAGCATCGCCCCCAGTATACAAGCAACCGCAAGGCCTAAACCGGCGGAACACAGGCTTGTGATCCATACGGCCGGCAGGATATCAAATGGCGATGACGCACCCAAACCTGCACGCACCGCTGCTACGTTTGCGGGGATTAACTGGATGGAAGCCGTATTTAGTACGATCAGTCTGCACAGCTCATCCGTCGCCAAATGGGGACGGATTGGATCTTTCAGCCGTTTTGCCGCCTGTATCCCCATGGGCGTGGCCGCATTACCTAAACCGAGAAAGTTGGCGCAGATATTGGCACATAAGTAGTGTGCCGCCAGCTCGTCTTTTTCTGTACTGGGAAAGATCTTACGCAGCAGTGGCGATAACCACTTAGAAAGCAACCGCATCATCCCCGCACGCTCCATCAGTTTCCCTACGCCGCTCCACAAACAAATAGAACCGGCGATGGAAACAGCCAGCGTCACCCCAGCCTGCGCCCCTTGGGGAACAGCTGCGGCAAGTGCATTGCCGTTGTTTAAGACAAGGCTGCAAACCAAGGACAATCCAAGTATTCCAATCCAAATCCAGCTCATAACCATAGCCGTCACCTCAGGAAAGAATATGTGCAATTTCAACAAATATTCCGCATCATTTAAGCTACTTTTAGACAAATTATTAAATTTCTGTTGACAGGCACAAAATAGCGATATATAATACAACCACCTAGGCAATATGCCGCTTTTTCTGAAAAAACATATAAAACAGAAAGGTTTTGATCGGTTATGAAATCTACGGGAATCATCCGCAAAGTGGATGACTTGGGCAGAATTGTTCTTCCCATTGAGTTAAGACGCACTTTGGACATTGCAGAGCATGATGAGATGGAAATCTACATCGACGGTGATCAAATCATCCTGCGAAAATATGAGCACAGCTGCGTTTTCTGCTCCGCCACACAAGGTCAGATGCAGTACAAAGGCAAGTATGTTTGCAACAAGTGCGTCTATAATTTCCACCGTGTATAAATTACATTTCGGGCCTGCTGCATTGCAGCAGCCTTTTTTTATGTTCCATTTCCTCTGGTTATGTGTTATAATAATAAAAAATATGCGAAGGAGTGGGGTATATGCTGCCGATCTTGTATATCGTTGTCCCCTGCTATAACGAGGAAGAAGTGCTTCCTATCACCTCCGGGATGTTTTTGGAAAAGCTGCGTTCTCTGGAACGGGAGTGGAAAATCAGCCCGGAAAGCCGTGTTCTGTTCGTAGACGATGGTTCCAAGGACAGCACCTGGCAGATCATCTGCGAGCTTGCCCAAAAGGACAGACACTTCAAGGGCATTCAGCAGAGCCGCAATCGAGGTCATCAGAATGCAGTGCTTGCAGGTCTGATGGAAGCTAAGGATCATTGTGACATCACCATATCCATCGACTGCGACGGTCAGGACGACCTGAATGCCATGGATGCAATGGTTGACGCGTACCTTGACGGCTGTGAGATCGTCTACGGCGTACGCAGCAAGCGTGATACAGATACCTTTTTCAAGCGTTTTACCGCGCAAAGCTACTATAAGCTGTTGAAAAATATGGGCGTAGAAACTGTATACAATCATGCGGATTACCGTTTGGTTTCCAGCCGGGTTCTGAATGAGTTTGCCAATTATAAAGAAGTAAATCTGTTTCTGCGGGGAATGTTTCCTTTGGTTGGATTCAAAAGCACCAGCGTATACTACGAACGCCGGGAACGCATGGCTGGAAAAAGTCATTACTCATTGCGCAAAATGCTTTCCCTCGCCTTTGAGGGAATCACAAGCCTCAGTGTAAAGCCCTTGCATGTCATCACCGGCATCGGTTGTTTCATCGCCTTACTGAGCTTTATCGGTGTGATTTGGTCTGTCATTGTGGCACTCACCGGCAACTCCGTTCCCGGTTGGGCCAGTATGACCAGTATCATCTGCTTCCTCGGCGGCGTGCAGCTGACCTGCTTGGGCGTGCTTGGAGAATATATCGGCAAGATCTATATGGAAGTCAAGGGCCGGCCCCGGTATATCATCAGCCAACGCACAAAGGATTGGGAGGAACTTTGATTGAAAAAGAATAGAATTTTACTCCTTTGGTCCATGCTTCTGTCCGTTCTTTTCATCGGTCTGGCTTCCAAAAGCTCTCCCATATATCCCATGAATGACTGGGTGGATGTCAACTGTTTTTTCACAGTGGGCCGAGGAATTCTGGACGGTTTCGTTCCTTATCGGGATTTGTATGAGCAAAAGGGTCCTGTGCTGTATTTCGTATATGCTCTGATTTCCTTGTTTTCCGAGGACAGTTTTTTCGGGGTCTTTCTGCTGGAAGTCGTCACCTTTGGGTTGTTCCTGTATTTTTCCGGGAAGCTTGGCCAGCTGTACACCGGCAAATCCAAGATTGTTTATCTGATGGTTGCCATTCTGGCCGCCGCAGTGGTCACCTCCTGGTCTTTCACCCACGGCGGAAGCGTGGAGCAGCACTGCCTGTTTATGCTGGTATATGGCTTGTACAGTGTCCTCAGAGCACTCAAAGAAACACGGCCACTTAGCTTTTCCGAAGCATTTACAAACGGCATCTTTGCCGGCGTGATCCTATGGGTCAAGTATACGACCTTGGGGTTCTACCTTGGCCTTGCAATTTTTGTCCTGATCTGGTATCTGACCGATCCGGCTTTGCAGAAGAACCTTTTGGCAACCATCGGCCAGTTCCTATTGGGTGTCGCCGCGGTTACAGCAGTGGTGCTGGCTTACTTTGCTGTAAATGGTGCGATAAGTGATTTGTTCCGGGTGTATTTCTACGAAAACATCTTCCTATATTCTGAGAAAATAGAAGGTTCTCGGTGGGATACGATCTGGAATTGCCTGAAATCGTCGGTCACCTATAATACCAACTTTGGCTGGATGATCTGGTCCGCACTTTTCTTCTTCCTTCTCAAAGGAACCGGACAGTGGAAAGCCGGTCTAATGGCACTGCTCAGCTTTGCGGGACTCACCGTCGGCACCTACTGGGGCGGAAAGCCTTGGGATTACTATGGGTTGATCTTTGCCGCATTTTGCATTTTGGGTTTGATCGTGTGGGCAGAATTTTTGCGTTCCACTGCACTGTTTGATCTATGGCACCGTTGGATTCCCAGGCATACGCTTACCACTGTTGCCGCCCTTGCGCTGGCACTTTTCTGTCTGCTGAGCAGTACAATAAAGTTTAACCAAAACCTGTACCTTGCCAAATACAGCAAAGAAGATACCGTTCAATATCGCTTTGCCAAGATCATTCAAACTGTGGACGACGCCACACTCTTGAATTACGGTTTTCTGGACGGCGGATTCTATTTCGCATCAGAAGCTACGCCTGCCTGCCGGTATTTCTGCTATTTCAATATCAATCCCCCTGAGATGTGGGAAGAGCAGGATGCCTGCATCCAATACGGCGATGCGGATTTCATTGTCACCCGGTACTATACGCTGGATCAATACGGTGTGGACACTTCCAAATATCAGCTGGTTGATGAAGCCAGCCATCCCTTTGATCAAAACAGCACCTTCACTTACTATCTGTATCAATTGGTTGATTAACCCCACTGCCGCAAGTTCTCCTTGCGGCAGTTTTTCAAAAAAGTTACTCTTGTAGAGTCTGCGGTTCTGTGGTATAATATTGGGTAACAAACAAGAAAAGGAGCCGGTCATGAACGATAAGATCATCATTCAGGGTGCCCGCGAAAACAACTTAAAAAATGTCAGTCTGACCATCCCCCGGGATAAACTGATCGTCTTTACCGGTCTCTCCGGTTCCGGCAAGTCATCCCTCGCCTTTGACACCATCTATGCAGAGGGTCAGCGGCGTTATGTGGAGAGCCTGAGCAGTTATGCCCGGCAGTTTTTGGGACAAATGGACAAGCCGGATGTGGACAGCATTGACGGCCTATCCCCTGCCATTTCCATTGATCAGAAGACTACATCCAAAAACCCCCGCTCCACTGTGGGTACGGTGACCGAAATCTATGACTATCTGCGTCTTTTGTGGGCCCGGGTGGGCATTCCCCATTGCCCCAAATGCGGCAAAGAGATTTCTCGGCAGACCATCGATCAGATCGTCGACCGGGTAGAATCTCTTGGCGCAGGCACCCGTTTTATAGTCCTCTCCCCTGTGATCCGCGGCAAAAAGGGTGAACATCAAAAAGTTTTTGACGACGCACGGAAAGGTGGCTTCGCCCGGGTTCGGGTGGATGGCATTCTTTACGATCTGACCGAGGAAATCCCTTGTGAGAAAAACAAAAAGCACAATATTGAGCTGGTAGTAGACCGTCTGGTGCTGAAAGAGGGTCTGCGTCGTCGTTTGACGGATTCCATTGAAACCGCATGCTCCCATTCCGGCGGTCTGGTGATCATTCAGCTTCCGGACACCAAGGAAGAACTGAGTTTTTCTCAAAACTACGCCTGCGAGGACTGCGGCATCAGTCTGACAGAATTGGAACCCAGAATGTTTTCCTTCAACAATCCCTCCGGTGCCTGCCCCCACTGTACCGGTCTCGGTTTCCAGCTGGTGGCAGACCCAGATCTAGTGATTCCGGATAAGAGCAAATCCCTTTTGGATGGTGCCATTCAGGTCTCGGGCTGGCAAAACGCCCGAACAGACAGCATTTTCCGGATGTATTTCGAAGCCATGGCCCAGAAATATCATTTCTCCCTGAATGTGCCCGTATCCGAGCTGCCCCAAAAGGCTTTGGATGTGGTGCTGTACGGAACCGGGGAAGAAAAGCTGCGGATGACCTATAACCGCGGCAACGGTATGGGCGTGCTGGAACAGCCTTTCGAGGGCATTATGAACAACGTTGCCCGCCGCTTCAAGGAAACCCAATCCGATGCAGCCCGGAAAGAATTGGAAGAATGTATGTCCTCTGCCCCCTGCCCCCATTGTCATGGAGAGCGGCTTTCCGAAATTGCCCGGGCAGTTACCGTTGGCGGCATGGGCATTATGGAGTTCTGCGAACTGAGCATCGACAAGGAACTCGCCTTTATGGAAAATCTCCATCTGGAAGGCAATATGGCCATCGTTGCGGAGCAGATCGTCCGGGAGATCATTTCCCGGCTGCGTTTTTTGCAGAATGTGGGATTAAGCTATCTGACCTTGTCCCGCTCCTCCGGCACGCTGTCCGGCGGTGAAAGCCAACGTATTCGTCTGGCAACGCAAATCGGTTCCTCCCTCATGGGCGTGCTGTATATTCTGGACGAACCCTCCATTGGTCTGCATCAGCGGGATAACGACAAGCTGCTGGATACCTTAAAGCATCTGCGTGACATTGGCAACACATTGATCGTTGTAGAACACGACGAGGATACTATGCGTGCTGCGGACTACATCGTGGATGTGGGCCCCGGTGCCGGCAGTCACGGCGGTGAAATTGTCGCCTGCGGCACGCTGGATGAGATCATCAAAACTCCGGAATCTATCACCGGTCAGTATCTGTCCGGCTTTAAAAAGATTCCTGTACCGGCCACACGACGCACAGGCAACGGACACACTCTGGCTGTGCGTGGTGCAGCGGAAAATAATTTGAAAAATATCGATGTAGAAATCCCCTTAGGAACTCTTACCTGCGTCACAGGCGTTTCCGGTTCCGGAAAATCCAGCCTTGTGACAGAAGTACTGAATAAGCACCTTCTGGGCAAGCTGAACCACGCCCGTACCCGCCCCGGCGCATGTCGGTGTGTGGAAGGCATGGAGCATCTGGACAAGGTTATTGACATTGACCAGAGTCCCATTGGCCGCACGCCCCGTTCCAATCCTGCAACCTACACCGGTCTGTTTAACGACATTCGGGATCTGTACGCATCTACCAACGATGCAAAAATCCGTGGCTACGGCCCGGGCCGGTTCTCCTTCAATGTCAAGGGCGGTCGGTGCGCGGCCTGCTGCGGCGATGGCCTTGTAAAAATTGAAATGCATTTCCTTGCGGATGTTTATGTTCCTTGCGAGGTCTGTAAGGGCGCGCGGTATAACCGGGAAACGCTGGAAGTGCTATACAAAGGCAAGAATATTGCACAGGTGTTGGATATGACAGCAGAAGAAGCTGTGGAATTCTTTGAAAATTTACCCAAGATCCACAGAAAGGCCCAAACCCTTGTGGAAGTCGGCCTCGGGTATGTAAAGCTGGGTCAGTCCAGTACTACCCTCTCCGGCGGCGAGGCGCAGCGTGTAAAGCTGGCAACGGAGCTGGCTCGTTTTTCCACCGGCAAGACCATTTATGTGCTGGACGAGCCCACTACCGGTCTGCATGCGGCAGATGTGCACAAGCTGCTGGATGTTCTGCAAACCCTCGTGGATGCGGGTAACACTGCGCTTATCATTGAGCACAATCTGGATGTGATCAAATCCGCTGACTATATCATCGACTTGGGACCCGAGGGCGGTGAAGGCGGCGGCACAGTGGTTGCCTGCGGCACACCGGAAGAAGTGGCCAAAGTGGATAACAGCTATACCGGCCAATATTTAAAGGCGTATTTAAAATAAAAACCTGACCTGCTTCCGCAGGTCAGGCATCTGATTCAGTTGATCTTCCCGGCTTCGTATGCCGAAAACGGCAGGACATCTGCAAGCTCGATCAGGGCATGATCACGCTCTCCGCTATAATCCACCCGCAGATCATAATTGCGCACCATGGATTCTGTATTCTGATTGATGGCAATGGACATGGTCAGTTTTGTGCCGCCCTCCTCCGATTGGGAGATCAGCACGGTTCCGCCATGGGCAGCAGCCGCTGCACGGATCATTACCATACCTAAGCCGATACCAAAGCGACTGTCCTCCAAGCCCGGTTGCCGACGGAATCGGGTATGGATATTGCCCTGTATCTGCTGCTTGCTTCCCTCATCCGTTACCGTCAGGTACAGCATGTGGTTCCGACGGCTGAGCCGTGCATGAATCGGACTGCTATTGGACGAGAATTTAACCGCATTGGAAATAATGTTGTAAATGGCCCGTTCCAATTTCTCCTGATCCGCCAAACCGAGAACTGTTTTTGCATCGTTTTCAAACACCAACTGCTTTCCGCCATAGTGAAGCTGCTGGGTGGCGTGCTGGAATATCTCCTCAATGACGCTGCCGATATTGGTCACTGCCATTTTGGGTTCTGTCTGCTGCTCA
>JAZORJ010000054.1:0-4800 GCA_045656525.1 Faecousia sp.
AGCACCCTGAGCGGGTGGAAGTGGTGGGCATGCCCATCCGCAAAGAATTCATCTACACCACCCGGGAGGAAGCCAGAAAGGAGCTGGGTCTTTCCGGCCATGTGGTGGTCTCTGCCTTCGGCAGCCAGGGTGCCAAGGTCATGAATGAGACTATGGCAGATATGATGGCGCTGGAGCAGAAGGATAATTTCCCCTTTACCCACATCCATGCCACCGGCAGCTTTGGCAAGGAATGGATGCCCAAGCGGGTGAAGGACAACGGCGTGGATTATGAGACCGTTCCTGCCCTGGACATCCGGGAGTATATTTATAACATGCCCACCGTGATGGCAGCAGCCGATGTGATCATCGGCAGAGCCGGAAGCGCCACCTGCAACGAGATTGCGGCTGCCGGAACCCCCTGTATTCTGATTCCTTCTCCCAATGTGACCAACAACCATCAGGAGAAAAACGCCCGAGTTTTGGAAGCCGGCGGCGGTGCGGTGGTGCTGCTGGAAAGCGAATGCACGGCAGTGCGAGTATATCAGCAGATCAAGGAACTTCTGGGCGATAGCCGCAGATGCTCCGAAATGAGCAAAAATCTGCAAAACATGTCGGTCTCGGACTCCACAGACCGCATATGCCGCATTGCAGAGAAGCTGGCACAAAAGCAAAAATAACTCCGGAGGAACGGATATGGATACAAAAGAAAAGACCGGAAAAAAGCAAAAAAATACGAAGCAACCGGTGAATAAGACGGAAAAAGAGGCTCCGCGCCTCTTGCAGGATGTGGTCTATATGCCGCCGAAACCATTTATGCGGAACCGCCTGCTGCTGCGCCTTGCAACCGTTGGTGCCATTGTGCTGGCACTGGTGTTGGCTATGTCGGTATTTTTCCGGGTGGAGCATATTCAGGTCAGCGGTATGGATCAGTATACTGCTTGGGATATCAGTTTGGCCTCCGGAATTCATCAGGGCGACAGCCTGTTTTCCCTGGAACTTCCTGCTGCGGCGGCGAAGATCAAGGAACTCAATTATGTAAAAGATGTTCGCATTGGCATTCGCCTTCCCAATATGGTTATCATCGACATTACCGAGGTGCGTGTGACCTACGCAATTAAGGCACAGGGGGATGATTGGTGGCTGGTAGATTCTTCCGGCAGAATCATCGATAAGGCGGAGCCGGACACACAGGAAAACTACACGAAGATTCTGGGTGTCCATCTGCAAGATCCCAAGGTAGGGGAGCGGGCGGTTGCTTATGAGACCTCTGTTCCCGGGATGGATGAGGAAGGTAATCCGATCCCTGTCACGATCACAGCTGCGCACCAACTGTCTACTGCTCTTAACATTGCAGATTATCTGGAAAGCAATGGTATCATCGGACAGGCAGCCAGCATTGATGTGAACGATCTGGGAAATCTGCAAGTCTGGTACGGACAGCAATATCAGATCAAGCTGGGCGATGAAAGTCAGCTGTCCTATAAAATCAGCATGATCAAGAGTGCGATTAACGAATTAAGTGAGGAAAGTCACAACAGCGGCGTATTGGAAGTGCGTCTGAATGACCCGGCAAATGAGAAAGATGACGAGGTAAAATACACAAGATTCCAATAAAACCAGAATTTTTTCTAAAAAGTTTGACGAAAAATCAGAAAATGATATTGACCTCACGATTTTTTTAGGATAGAATATAGGAGTACATTTGTAACTTGAAGCAGTATGGGAATCCAACTGCAAAACGATACATAGGAGGATTACACATGGATATGTTCCAGGAACGCGTAGTAAAAATCAAGGTGATCGGTGTCGGCGGTGCAGGTAACAACGTTATCAACCGTATGATCGATGCCGGTGTAGATGGCGTTGACTTTGTTGTAGTAAATACCGACAAGCAGGATCTGAACAATTCCCGCTGCAAGAATAAAGTGCAGATCGGTGAGAAGCTCACCGGTGGCATGGGCGCAGGCTCCAAGCCTGACATCGGCAAGAAGTCCGCTGAGGAAAGCCGCGCTGCCATTGCTAAGATTTTGGAAGGCACCGACATGGTGTTCATCACCGCCGGTATGGGCGGCGGCACCGGCACCGGCGCTGCACCCATCGTTGCAGATCTGGCTCACGAGGCCGGCATTCTGACCGTTGGCGTTGTGACCAAGCCCTTCAAGTTTGAGGGTGCAAACCGTATGCGTCAGGCTGAGCAGGGCATTTCCGAGCTGGCCGGCAAGGTCGACTCCCTGATCATCATCCCCAACGACCGCTTGAAGTATGTTACCGATCAGAAGATCACCTTCGCTAACGCATTCGGCATTGCTGACGATGTTTTGAAGCAGGCTGTTACCTCCATCTCCGAGTTGGTTGGTTACTCCGATCGCGTGATCATCAATCTGGACTTTGCTGACGTTTCTGCTGTTATGAAGGATGCCGGCCGTGCGCACATGGGTGTTGGCACTGCTGCTGGCCGTGAGAAGGCAGAGATGGCTGCACTGAGCGCCATCAACAGCCCCCTGTTGGAGACCTCCATCAACGGTGCTACCGGTGTTCTGGTCAATGTGACCGGCTCCACCGAGCTGACTTTGGATGATGTTGAGACTGCCGCCGGTATCGTTCAGGAGAACGCTAACCCCGAGGCAAACATTATCTTCGGCGCTACCTATTCCGACGAGTTTGAGGACGAGATGCGTGTTACCGTTATCGCCACCGGCTTTGAGCAGAAGAAGGAAGCCGCTCCTGTTGTAACGGAGGATGCTGTGGAATCTCCCATTAAGACCGGCGCAGGCAGCGAAGATATGGAAGCATTCTTCAGCCTGTTTGGTAAGTAATTAACATTTTCGTATTACATCCCGGGCTCATGCCCGGGATGTTTTTTAGGAGTTTGCGATGGACGCTTACAAGGCACTTGCGGTCAGTTATGACCGATTGACCAACGACGTGGATTACGAGGCCGTTGTCGATTTTTATATGCAAATATTGCAGCGAGAAAATTTGCGGCCCCGAACGGCGGTGGATCTGGCCTGCGGAACCGGTTCTGTGGCTATTCTGCTGGCGGAGCGAGGAATGCAGGTGATAGCTGTTGACATTTCCGAGGACATGCTGACCGTGGCAGCGGAAAAATCCGTGCAGTTGGACAATCCACCTCGGTGGATATGCCAGCCGTTGCAGCAGTTGCAGCTGCCCAGAGGGGTGGATCTTGCGGTGTGTGCCTTGGACAGTCTGGATTACATCACAGATCCTGCCGACTGCGCACAGGCGATCAAGCGCATCTATAAGGCCTTGAATCCGGGAGGTATCTTCATTTTTGATGTAAATACCCCTGAAAAACTCCGGGCAATGGATGGGCAAGTGTTTTTGGACGAGGACGACGATGTTTACTGTGTCTGGCGTGGAGAATTTGATGCAAGCACCAATATTTGTTCCTATGGTATGGACTTGTTCCAACGGGAGGGACAGTGCTGGTACCGTTCTTTTGAGGAGCATCAGGAATATGCCTATTCTCAGGAACAACTGACAGGATTTTTGAAGGACGCCGGTTTTACACATATTGAAGTCTATGCAGATCGGCTGTTTGAGACTCCGCGGCCGGGGGAACAGCGGATTTATTTCAAAGCAAGAAAGGGTAAACGCAAATGAATGACTATTTGGTAAGAGGCATGAGCATGGACGGCTTTGTAAAAGTCGTCGCCATCCGTTCCACAAATTTGGTGCGCCGTGGCGCTGAAATTCAAAAAACCACCCCCAATGCCACAGCAGCCCTTGGACGCGTCCTGACCGCTGCATCCATGATGGGTAATATGCAGAAGGTGGAGAACGGTTCCATGACCTTACAGATCCGGGGCGGCGGCCCTATCGGTACCATCACTGTGGTGTCGGATCCGACAGGCAATGTCCGGGGATGCGTGACTGAACCCAAGGTGCCGCTGGTGGAAAAATTCCCCGGCAAGCTGGATGTGGGTGCCACCGTGGGTACGGACGGAACACTGACGGTCATCCGTGATTTGCAGATGAAGGAGCCCTATATCGGTCAGATTCCGTTGGTGTCCGGCGAGATCGGCGATGATGTAACGGCCTATTTTGCCCAAAGTGAGCAGACACCTACTGCCTGCGCCTTGGGCGTTCTGGTGGATACAGATCAAAGTGTCAAGGTAGCCGGCGGCTATCTGATCCAGCTTCTGCCCGGTGCGCCGGAAGAGACCATCGATGCCGTGGAAAAGGGAATCCAGCGTGCAGGTGCGGTAACGGCAATGCTGGAAGCCGGCATGACTCCGGAAGAAATCTTGGGGCAGGTCTGCGGCGACATTGGCGTGGTATTTATGGAAACAACAGAAGTCGCTTATAAATGCTACTGCTCCCGGGACCGGGTGACCGCTGCGCTGATCAGTCTGGGCAGGGAAGAGCTGACACAAATCGCCGCTGAGGGTAAGCCGTTTCCTGTGGAATGCCAGTTCTGCGACACGGTCTATGAATTTACACCGGAAAATGTGCAGGAGCTTTTGAAAAAGATCTGATTTCGGTCAATGTTGGTGGAGAAGAACAGGATTTTTGTGCCTGAAAAATTATTTCAAATTTGCGTAAATAGTGCTTGACAAATTTGGTGTTTCTGTGTATAATAATCCACGTCGCTGAGGTAAAAGCCTTGCGATTGACTTCGGGAGCATAGCTCAGCTGGGAGAGCATCTGCCTTACAAGCAGGAGGTCACAGGTTCGAGCCCTGTTGTTCCCACCATAATTTGGCCCGGTGGTGCAGTCGGTTAGCACGCCAGCCTGTCACGCTGGAGGTCGACGGTTCGAGTCCGTTCCGGGTCGCCATTTTAATAACGCATCTTT
>JAZORJ010000055.1:0-2713 GCA_045656525.1 Faecousia sp.
ATCTTCTACCCTGACCGCCAACGGCGGCAATCTGGCTGATATGGCCATTGCCCATGGTCTGGATGATACTGCAACCTTTACCAGAGAACAGGTCGAGTCTCTGAACAATGTGGTTCTGGCTCTGGAAGCTGCCACAGGCGACATCGAAACCGCGCTGAAGTATGCTGTTAAGGCTGCTGCTACCACAGTAGAAAATGGCCATACCTTCAGCATCGAAGGCCAGACTCTGGAAGAAGTGATTGCCGCACTTGAAAGCCGCACCGGAGGAGAATACACCGCTCTGGATACTTATGTCACAGAGCTGAACGAGCTGAAGTCCGCTGTGGCTACTGCCAAGGGTGTTATGACCACTGCATTGGCAGAGGCAAAGTCTGACTATGCATGGAGTGACTTCGCTGATGCCATCGAGGCTATGATGAACAGCAGCAAGATCACTGTTAACGGCATGTTCATTTCGGAAGTTAAGGCTAATCCCGGCGAGCTGGCTAACAAGTACATGACAGACCGCGAGATCAAGATGATTGTGCCCACCGGCGCAGGTGTGTTTGCTGACATTGCAGACTTTACCGGCGACTACAACGCACCCATCGTGATTCCCAGAATCATCTATAAAGAGATCAATCTGGAGAATGTGCCTGCCACCATGTATGCAGACACCACTCTGGCGCCGGCTCACAGTGCAGCAATCAGCGCTGCGATGGAATCCATTACTGCTTTCGACGGTACCGGAACAGCAAGCCTGACCGATATGTACGCTTACGCCATCGACCTGGCATTCCGTACCAATGCGGCTGACTCCGATCTGCTGTTGCAGACCGATGCTGCGGACCGCATCTACGATGACAATTCTCTGGAAACCACCCAGGGCGGCGGCAGCTACATGGAATTCACCCTGGCAGCCGGCTTCAAGCTGGAAACCGCAAAGAAGCTGATGAGCTGCATCCGTGTGGTCTTCATGTCCACCACCGACGGCAGCACCTCCGCATCTGCACCCACCATTTACAAGGTCGCAGTTCTGGATGTGGACAGCCTGGAAACCACTGGCGGTGCTGTTAAGGTGCCTCTGAAGCTGGTCAATTACACCATCGAGAACAATGAGCTGGTCATCACTGAGGTAAACGGCAAGCCCAGCTTTGCAACCGAGGCTACCATCAAGGGCCTGAGCCAGAATGTCCAGGAGAACCTGACCGCTCTGGTTTATCTGGACGGCAACAAGGTTGACAACTCCATGGTTGCCAACGGCGAGTTCTCTCTGTCCGGTCACCTGAACCTGCAATTCGCTTCCAGCGCTGAGCTGAAGCCCATGGAATACACCGATCTGCATATTCCTGAAAACGCAGGCAATCCCTAATCTATGAGCGTCCGTGTCCCGGACTGCGGTCCGGGACACGGAGAAAGCAAGTAAATAGCACAGTGTCTGCACGGGGAGTGGGTGCAGCGCTGTGCGATACTTGCGGCTATTTCCCTCACAGGAAATAGATTCGTGAAACCCAAATATGTGTTTTAGGAATCTGTTCCCTGCGTTTGTTCCGTTAGGCACTGTTCGCCTCATTTTGGGAGGATATACCATGCAAAAGAAAAGAAAAAAGTCGCCGTTGCGGCTGATCACCTATTATGTGCTGATTTTGGGAATTTTGCCGCTGTTGGTTGTGGCCACCTATACATGGTTCACCATAAACCAATCGCTGAGAGTCAATGACCTGAGCCTGTATGTAAACACCCAAAACGGCCTGCAAATAGCCCAATCCCCCACCGGAGAATGGGGCGCGCAGCTGAAATTCGACCATCTGGTCAATGAAACCTCTCCCCTGCGCCCGGTTACTTGGTCGGAAAAGGAGCAGCGGTTTTATGCGGCAAACTACGGTTTGGATGGCAGACTTACCTCGTTCTGGCAGCCGCTGAGTGACGAGTTCCACAGCAACCGGGAGGATGCCTATGGCCACTACACCAAGGGCGTGTTCTATCTGCGAACCGATGTGGACATGGATGTGTCCTTCGCCCCCGCGGTCGCGGAGGAGAACGGTGCCTCCGGTACCTTTGCGGTGGGAAAGCCCGTCTGGAACAGCGAAAGCATCCGACATGACAATGGGGGCTACGGTGCGGAAAATGCCATTCGTCTGGGCTTCCGTTTTCCCCCGGTGAATTCCGACGGTGCCGAAACAGGAGAGCCGCCGCTATTCATCATCCTCGAACCCAACGCCAATACCCATATAGACGGCACATCGGGTTACATTGCAACACCCAGCATAGACGGTGCGGAGCACCTTGTGGAGCCGGAACGGCTGATCTTGCAGAACGCCGCCACTTGGACAGAGGCGGATCCGGTCCTGCGGGATCATGTGGTGTGGACCATGGGTGATTTCACCACATCCGCGGAGCTGTTCCACATGAAGCAAAATTCCATCATGCGGGTGGAGGTATATATTTGGCTGGAAGGTCAGGATGCAGACTGTAATAACCGCATCGGAGACGCAGCGGAAATTCTGGCCAATATCCAGTTCGTCGGCGAAACCGGCGAATCCCCCGGATTGAAACCCATTTCGTAAATTACAGCGTATTGCTGTTATAAAAAATAATATAAAATCTCATTCCCTAAAAGCAAAATAAGCGAGAGGAGAATCCCTATGAAGAAGGAAAAACAAATTCCCGTCGAGCAAAACCATGAGACAGAGGCACCGGAAAGCAAGGGCCGCAAAATTGCCAGTATCATTAT
>JAZORJ010000056.1:0-3858 GCA_045656525.1 Faecousia sp.
ATTGCCCAAACTGTGCAGAAGATTTACGATAAGGTGGGCGCATCTGACAATTTCCGCCTGCTGGAAGGCCCGGAGGGTCACCGGTACTATGCAAGCCTCGCATGGCCGGCAGTCCGGGAAATGTTCGATAAATAAATGGATAAACGCTCGGAGTTATTGCTCCGGGCGTTTTTGGCAATACTGGGAACAAAGTCATTTTTCAGGAGGGTATTATGTGCACAGCGGTTACCTATCAAACCAAGGACTTTTATTTTGGACGGACTTTGGACTTGGAGTATTCCTACAAAGAAGAAGTGGTGGTGATGCCCCGTCGATTTCCGCTTCCTTTTCGGGAGAACGGGATGATGGAAGAACATTTTGCCATCATCGGCATGGCCACGGTGGCAGAGGGTTACCCCCTTTATTACGAAGCGGCCAACGAGCACGGTCTTGCCATGGCCGGGCTGAATTTTCCCGGTAATGCGGTTTATTTTGATAAAGACCCTCAAAAGGACAATATTACCCCATTTGAGTTGATTCCGTGGATACTGGGGCAATGCAGGAATTTAACCGAAGCCCGGGAAAAGCTGAAAACCTTAAATTTGTGGCAGGAGAATTTCAGCGAGGAACTCCCCCTGTCGCCCCTGCATTGGATTATCGCCGATAAGAGCGGTGCCATCACGGTGGAAAGTGTGGCGGATGGGCTGAAAATCTATGAAAATCCCGTGGGCGTGCTGACCAACAACCCCACTTTTGACTACCACATGACCCGTCTGTGCGATTTTGGCAATCTGAGCCGGGAACAGCCGGAGAGCCGCATGGGCGATACCGTGTTGACACCGTACAGCCGGGGAATGGGCGCCATGGGCCTGCCCGGGGATCTGTCGTCCGTGTCCCGTTTTGTCCGGGCGGCATTTGTCAAATGCAACAGCGTGTCCGGTGACGGGGAAGATGAGAGCGTCAGCCAGTTTTTTCATATTTTGGGCGCTGTGGAGCAACCCAGAGGTTGCGTACGCCTGCCGGATGGGCGGGATGTGATCACTGTATACACTTCCTGCATCAACACCCAAAAGGGCATCTATTATTACACCACCTATGAAAACCGGAGTATCTGTGCCGTGGATATGCACCGGTGCGATCTGGGCGGTGCAGAGCTTTATGGATATCCCCTGAAAAAGAAACCAAATATATACAGACAAAATTGAAATAGATAAATTTATAGTTGATTTTCGTCAATAAATCATGTATGATTAAGCTGTTAGATTTTTCCTCTGACAGTAACATTTGAAAAGGAGATTATTATGGGAAAGAGCGTCAGCCAAATTTTAGATATGATCCGGGAAAATAACATCCAAATGGTGGATTTTAAGATGGTGGACATCAACGGCCAGTACCGCCATGTCACCATTCCTGCCCAGAATTTTTCCGAGGATACCATGAAAAGCGGCATCGGTTTCGATGCGTCCAACTATGGCTATGCCGTGGTGGAAAAGAGTGATATGGTGTTCATTCCCGATCCCGATACTGCGGTGATCGATCCTTTCTGCTCCGTTCCTACCCTGTCCATGACCGGCAATGCCATGATCATCGACACGCCCCAGAACCGTCCTCTGCCCCAGTACCCCCGGAATATCGTCCGGGCGGCGGTGCAGTACATGAAAGATTGCGGCATTGCCGATACCATGAAAATTCTGCCGGAATTTGAGTTCTATCTCTTTGATCAGGCCGGTTGGGAAGTCAGCGGCCGGGAAATCAGCGCCTTCGTGGACGCCAAGCAGTCCTACTGGAACAGCGCATCCGAGGGTCTGGGCGTGGTCGTGCCCAAGCAGAAGAATTACCACATCGCCAAGCCTTTCGATATTTCCTACGAGTGCCGCAGCGAGATGTGCATGCACATGCTGGATGCCGGCATTGAGATCAATTACCACCACCCTGAGGTAGCGGCATCCGGTCAGTTTGAGATCGAGCCCCAGCTGGGCGAGATGGTGCACATGGCGGATGCGACCATGATGATCAAGTATATCATCCACAACACCGCTTTGAAGTACGGCAAGACCGCAACCTTTATGCCCAAGCCCATTTACGGCGAGGCCGGCAGCGGCATGCATGTGCATATGCTGCTGATGAAGGACGGCCAGCCTGTCTTCTCCGATGACAACGGCTACGCCCATCTGAGTGAAACTGCCCACTATTTCATGGGCGGTCTGCTGAAACACATTGCATCCCTGTGCGCCCTGACCAACCCCAGCACCAACTCCTTCAAGCGGCTGGTGCCCGGCTTTGAAGCCCCGGTGACCGTGGGTTATGCCACTTCCAACCGCAGTGCAGTCATCCGCATTCCCGCCTATGCCAAGAGCCCGGATAAGCGCCGCTTTGAGCTGCGCAACCCGGATGCCACCTGCAACCCCTATTTCTGCTACGCAGCGATTTTGATGGCAGGTTTGGACGGCGTGAAGAACAAGATCGATCCCCACGAAAACGGCTGGGGTCCCTACGACATGAACCTGTACCACCTGCCGGAGGAAGAGAAGGCGAAGCTGCAAGGCCTGCCCACCTCTCTGACAGAGGCGTTGGATGCTTTGGAAAAGGATCACGACTATCTGACTGTCGGCGGCGTATTCCCCGAAGAACTGCTGAAAAACTTCATCAAGACCAAGCGCGCTGAATGCGCAGAAATGGCAGCAATTCCCCATCCGGCAGAATACGATAAGTATTTTAATCTGTAATATGCGGCCCTCCCCGATCGGGGAGGGCTTCTTTACAAACCCGACACTTTTATGAATCTGTGTTGTTCCGTTCCGGAAAAATTGTCTGTAAAATATCCTTGAAAACAAAATAACAGGAGGATACAATAATGAACACAGACAAAATTTTTGCACAGAACCTGGCCAACGAATATGCCCCCAAGAAGGCATCCAAAGTGGTGGCATTGAAAAAGCTGGACCGAAAGGCAAAACAGCCTGCCGAGATCTTTGCTTACACCTTCGGCATCCTGTCTTCCTTGATCTTCGGCACAGGCATGTGCTTGGGCATGCAGGTCATTGGCCCCCAGACTACCGGCTTTTTCATTTTGGGTATTGCCATCGGCATTCTCGGAATGGCCTGCATGGCAATCAACTATCCCATTTACAAAAAAATGCTGGAAAAAGGCAAGGCAAAATACGCGTTTGAGATCATCCAGCTGGCAAAAGAGATTTCCGAAGAAGAATGAGAAAAGAGGTGAGCCTTGTGAACAAACAGACAAGCAAGTATTTTCATACAGCGATGCGGATGAACGAGGCTCTGCTCAGCCTTTTGAAGAAAAAGGACTATCAGTACATCACGGTCAAAGAGATCTGCCAGACCGCCGGTGTAAATCGCTCCACCTTTTATCTGCACTATGAGACTGTCGACGATCTTCTCCGGGAGACGCTGGAAAAGACCATGGAGCGGCTGAATGAAAAATTTCAGGATGCGCCCGTCTTTAATGTGGAGAAAATTACTACCGCCGATCGGGAACAGTTGTTTTTCATCACACCGGAGTATCTGATTCCCTATCTGGAATTTGTCCGGGAGAACCGCACGATCTTCATGGTGGCGGTAACCCAGCCGGAAGCACTCCGGGTCAACGCTATTTTCCAGAAGCGCTATACGGATGTATTTGCCCCGGTGATGCACCGGTTCGGAATAGATGAAAAAGAATGGCAATACCGGCTGGCGTTTTACCTGAACGGATTGTTTGCCATCGTGACACAGTGGATCAAAAATGGCTGTGAGGAGGACATCGCCATGATGGCAGACCTTATGGCCCGATGCGTGCTGCCGAAAAGGGATATCTTATGATTTTGCAAAGACTGAAACAGGACAGGCAATTTCGCGATAATGCCATATCCGTGTCCG
>JAZORJ010000057.1:0-11319 GCA_045656525.1 Faecousia sp.
CAGTGGGCTGAGGCTTTCCGCTCCGGCGCTACTCAGATCGGCTTCGGCTACGGCTTCTCCGGCAACGGCTTCAACCCCTTCGACATCGTGGGCGCATTCGTCAACCCCGACGATTCCCTGAACTACCACATGTACTGGGATACCACCAGCATCGACATGACTCTGACCATGCCCGCCGGTGATTACGAGGGCGCTGGTGAGACCATCACCATGAGCGTACAGAACTGGTACTTCTGCTTGAACGGTGTGGCTGAGTCCGAGAAGCAGACTAAGACCTACAACTGGAGCGAAGGCAAGGCTCCCACTGAGGCTCGTTTGACCATCCTGTCCGCTCTGGAAGAGCTGGTCATCAAGGAGTCCCGTTCCGTCATGCTGATCGCTGACGGCGGCGGTTCCTTCCTGGGCGCTAAGTTCTCCTACTTCTCCGAAGACGAGCACACCTTCATGGGCTTCGGCGGTCTGAGATACATCGAGGTTAACTACACCGATGCAGAATGGGACGCTTTCGTTGCTCAGAACAACGGTGACCTGGCCTCCGAGTACAAGAAGTCCGAGTAATTTCGGAGTTCTGAATCACTGAACTAAACTAACGCAAACGGCGGTGAGCCACTGTGCTCACCGCTAGTTTGCCATTTTTTGACACGCAAAAATTCCGGCAAACAACTCGCAAAAACGCAAAAAAGCAAAGATTTAGACTTCTGCAAAGATGAATAATCCCGCGCATGGGGTTTTATAATAGCTCAAAGAAGCTATTTATTGACAAAGGAAGACGGTTTGGATCGTCAATTTTGGCGGCGCGCCGCCTTTGTGCGCGCAGAGCCACTCAATTAACTGCTTTTTGGCTCAAACACTGTGAATTGGAAAACAATAAAACAGAGGAGAAAAACCTATGTATATGTTTAAATATGTGTCGAAGCGGTTGGGCTTGATGCTGTTCACATTCTTCATCATTTTTACGATGTGCTTTGTGCTGATCAAGCTTTTGCCTATTCCGACAAATGTACTGCCCGGACAGGACCCTATTATCGTTATGAAAACTCTGGAAGGCAGAGGCTGGATTACCAACATCCGCGAGGGACACAACGGCGTCTGGGAATATGACAGAGTGCCGATTTTGCAGCAATACGGAATCTATATCAAGAGAATTGTGACCGAGGGCGACTTTGGTATCGTTACTACCTACGGCGAATACCTGAACATGAATATTTGGGAAGTGTTTGTCAACCACCTGCCCCCCACGATCCTGATCAACATTTATTCCACTTTGATCGGTGTGCCTATTGGCCTCGGTCTGGGTATTTTGGCTGCTCTGAAAAAGAATAAATGGCAGGACCAGCTGATCAACATCTTCATTATTTTGTTGATATCGGTTCCTTCCATCGTATTGGCTTTGATGATCCAGTATGTATTCTGCTTCAAACTGGGCTGGTTCCCGCTAATGATGTCAACCAGTGACGATTATTTTACTTGGGAAGTATTCCGGTCCATGCTGCCGGCTGTGTTTGCTCTGTGTCTGGGCTCCATTGCTGGCTATGCCCGTTACACCCGTGCAGAGCTGTCCGAGGTGCTCACCGGCGAATTTATGCTGCTGGCAAGAACCAAGGGCCTGACCAAGAGCCAGGCTATCTATCGCCATGCTATGCGTAACTCCATGGTCGTTATCTTCCCCTCCATCCTCAGTGAGTTCATCTCCGTGCTTTCCGGCTCGCTGATTATTGAGAAGATGTTCGGCATCAACGGTGTTGGCGGTCTGTACCTGAACACCATCACCTTCCAGGACTACGACTTCTTTATGTTGTTGTCCGGCTTCTACACCCTGGTCAGCCTTGCGGCAGCTATCGTCATCGATATCAGCTACGGCTTCATTGACCCGAGAATCAGAATGGGAGCAAAGTGATTATGAATAATATAAATAACATTCCCATAGAGAAATTCAAGTTTGCGTCAAGAAACGATCTGCTTCATGACAGCAAATTTGAAACCAAGCCCGTGAGCTATTTTCAGGGTGCATTCAAGCGCTTTGCAAAGAACAAGGGCGCCGTGGTTGGCGGTATCGTTATCGCAATTTTGGTGCTGTTTGCCATCATTGCCCCCTTCTTTACGCCCTTCAAGCCTGCGTACTACGATATGATGTACGCTTATGTGACCCCCAAGAATCCTCTGTTTGCCGGCAGCGGCTTGGATTTCTGGGACGGCTGCAAGGAGAAGGAAACCGGCTATGTAGGTTACCTCAAAGACCTTGCCATCGCCACGGAAACCGGCAGAGATGTCATCAAAAACGGCGAGTACGAAGTCAGCGAAGACGGCTCTGTTTATTCTTACCGCTATGATACCTATTATGGCGTAGGCTTCGGTAAGTATAAGATCATCTCCGCACAGGAATTTGAAGATATCCAGCGCTATCAGAACGAAACCGGCAGACAGGTGCTGTATCCGGTCGTTAAGTTTGCGGACAGACCCAAGCTGGAAAAGAATAAGTACGACGCAAACATCTACTACAAGATGGAAAATGCCAACGCTGCCACCGTTCGTCCCAAGCTGAACAGCAAGGGTGAGATTGTCCCCAACTATTGGAGATACGAGGCTGGCGACACCAACGGCCTGATTCCGGAGTACAACTCCCTGAGAATTGAGGGTGAGGACGGCATCAAGGAGAACGGCAGACAGTACTTCTATGCCTACGGCCGTAAGGTCGACGGCGGTATCGAAGTCCGCGCTGAGTATTACGAATACTATACCTACCAGCACACCCAAGTGAAGAAGGACGGCATCAGTGAGCCTGTGTTCTGGTTTGGTACCACCCAAACCGGTAAGGATATCTTCGCCTGCCTTGCTTACGGTGCAAGATTCTCCTTCATTTTCGCAACCATTGTTGCTGCGGCAAACTTCATCGTCGGCGTGATTTGGGGTTCCATTTCCGGCTATTCCGGCGGTAAAATCGACCTGTTCATGGAAAGATTTGCCGAAATCTTGGGCTCCGTGCCTACCATGATCGTTATTACCCTTTTGAAATACCATATGGGTTCGTCCAGTCAGGCCCTAGTCCTATTTATAGCGTTCTTCGCCACGGGATGGATCGGCATGGCGCACACAACGCGTATGCAGTTCTACCGTTTCAAGAATCAGGAATACGTTCTGGCTGCAAGAACCTTGGGCGCCCGGGATACGAGAATTATGTTCAAGCATATTTTCCCCAACGGCCTCGGCACCATCGTTACCAGTGTCGCACTGGTCATTCCTGCTATGATCTATTCGGAGACAAGCCTTTCCTACTTGGGCATCATCAATCTGGAAGCAGGCAACACCACCTCTGTCGGTACCCTGATCGCAGCAGGACAGCAGTCCATTATGGCCGACGCAGGTTATGTGGCACTGTTCCCCTGTATGTTCCTGGTTCTTTTGATGCTCAGCTTCAATTTGTTCGGCAACGGTTTGCGTGATGCATTTAATCCGTCGCTCAGAGGAACGGAGGATTAAGCATGAATAAAGAAATTAAATTATCGGTTAACGACCTGAAAATTTCCTTCCGTACAGATGCCGGTAAGGTGCAGGCGGTGCGCAACATTTCCTTCGACCTTTACAAGGGCGAGACCCTTGCCATCGTGGGCGAATCCGGTTCCGGTAAGTCCGTTACCTCCAAGGCCATCATGGGTATCTCCGCCGGTAACTCTATCTATGAGGGCGGCGAGATCCTGTACGACGGTCAGGATCTGACCCGCATTCCCGAGGAAGAAATGCACAAGCTCCGGGGCGACAAGATCGCAATGATTTTCCAAGATCCCCTGTCTTCCCTGAACCCCATCATGCGGATCGGCAAGCAGATCACCGAGGCAATGCTGCTGAAAAACAAGGCGAACCGCAAGGAAGGCCGTGAAACCTTTAACAAAACCCTTGCGACGCTGTCCTCTATGATTAAAACCGCTCTGGTTGAGAGCAACAATACCAGCGTTTCCGCTGCGGATGTGGATAAGTTCATCAAAACCTTTGATGACTTCAACATTCAGGCGATCAAGCTGGAAAACAGCTACAACGCAGCACGCACCGCCGCAGAGGAAATGATTGCGGTGATCGAGGACCTTCTGTTTCTTACCGAAAACAAGCAGAAGGTGGATGTTGTGTCCATGCTGGGTCTGATCAAGCGCAGACTGGGCGAAATCAACGACAAATATTTCACTTCCCAATATGAGGAAGCACTGAAAGCTCACGCAGAAGCCTTTGACGGTGTTATGCGTGCAGAAAAGAAAAAGGTAACCGTCCTTGATTTTGCGAAGAAGCTGGCCGGCGCAAATGCATCTAAGAATGAGGCTTCCCCCGAGACGGTGGAGGTACTCAGAGCACTGGAAGCAACGGCAAAAGAAATGCTGGAACGCCCGCAGTACAACTTCTTCCGGATCGGGTACTACGTATACAAGCACCCCGAGACGGATCTGAGCCGTATGTCCGCTGACGAGGCCAACGAGATGACCATTAAGTTCCTCAATGAGGACTTTATGAACGACTTTATCCAGCTCATGAAGATCGCCGTGCAGTATTCCTTTAACGGAACGGTTAATAACAAAAAGGCTGCCATCGAGGCCTTGGAAAATGCAATCGCCTTCTTCAAGGCCGGTGACTTTACTGCGCAGCAGGCTGACGAGGCTTGCAAGAATGTGAACAAGAGCGTTCTGGCTGCCATCGATCCTCTGGCCATTGTCAAGGACAATGTGGCTTACACCTTCGGCGGCGCTCTGCGCAGAGAAGTGGAGAAGTACTTCTTCTATATCAAGAACAATCCCAAGGAAGAGGCTCGCTTCGCACGTCAGACTGCCCAGAGAGAGGCACTGCTTGCCAAGGGCAAGACGGTGGATTGGCAGATCGTTCCCAAATCCGTTATCGAGCCTGAGGTTCAGATCGAGAACATCGTTAAGGTGCTGACCCGTGTGCTGAACAAGTTCCAGGCGGATGTTGCTGCCGCGGATAGCTTTGATGCAGATAAGCGTTGTATCGAAATCATCGATTACCTGAAAGAAAAAGCTTCTCAGGTGGTTTATACCCTCACCAAGCGGATTGCCAAGGAAAAGGCCATCAAGCTCATGGAAGAGGTGGGTATCCCCGAGGCCAGAATGCGGTACAGACAGTACCCCTTCGAGTTCTCCGGCGGTATGCGTCAGCGTATTGTTATCGCCATTGCGCTTTCTGCAAACCCGGATATCCTGATTTGTGACGAGCCCACCACTGCGTTGGACGTTACCATTCAGGCGCAGATTTTGGAGCTGATCAACCGGCTGAAAAAGGAACACAACCTGTCTATTATCTTTATCACCCACGACTTGGGCGTTGTTGCCAACATGGCGGACAGAATTGCCGTTATGTATGCAGGTAAGATCGTGGAATACGGCACAGCGGAAGAGGTCTTCTATGATCCTCAGCATCCCTACACTTGGGCACTGCTGTCCTCCATGCCTGACTTGGATACCAACGAAAAGCTGGATGCTATCCCCGGCACACCCCCCAATATGATTTATCCTCCCGTGGGCGATGCCTTTGCGGAAAGAAATAAGTACGCAATGGAGATCGACTTTGAGATGCAGCCTCCCATGTTCGAGGTTTCCCCCACCCACTATGCGGCAACCTGGCTGCTCCATCCCAACGCGCCCAAGGTGGAGATTCCCAAGATCATCACCGAGCGTATCCGGAGAATGAAAGAAAGAGGTGGCAACAATGGAGAATAATCGCGAAGTATTGTTGAAAGTAGACCACCTTTGCCAGTATTTCCGTCTGGGTCGTAAGGATCTGAAAGCCGTTGATGATGTAAGCTTTGAGATCAGAAAGGGTGAAGCCTTCGGTCTTGTCGGTGAGTCTGGCTGCGGTAAGACCACAACCGGTCGTTCCATCATCAAGTTGTACGACATCACTTCCGGCAATGTGTACTTCAAGGGCCAGAGAATCGGTGCAGGCACACGCTCCTATAAGGACGCCATCGCCGCCGCCCGGGATGACGCAGCTAAGAAGATCAAGGCTCTGCGTGCCGAAAAGGATGTGGATGATGTCCGTAAGGCTGCAATTCAGGAAGAGATCAAGCAGATCAACGAAGATCTGCACGCTGTTGTTGCCAAAAACCGGGCACTCATCAAAGATGCACGGTCCGACAGTAAGGAAGTGGACAAGCAGTATGTTCAGACCCTGCTGAAAGCGCTGGAAGAAGAGTACGCTCTGAAATTCCGCAACGCCGAGGGCAATGACGAGAAGCTGAAAGCACTCCAAAAGGAATACCGCAACCGTTGCCGGGTGGCAAAGAAGAGCAAGCTCATCACACAGATCCAGATGATTTTCCAGGATCCCATTGCTTCTCTTGACCCCCGTATGACCGTGCGCGACATTATCGCTGAGGGTCTGGTGATCAACGGCATCACCGATAAGGCCTATATCAACGAGAAGGTTTACGAGATTCTGGAAACTGTCGGCCTTGTGCGTGAGCACGCAGACCGTTATCCCCACGAGTTCTCCGGCGGTCAGCGTCAGCGTATCGGTATCGCAAGAGCGGTTATCATGCAGCCCGAGATGATCATTGCCGACGAACCCATCTCCGCACTGGACGTGTCCATTCAGGCACAGGTTATCAACCTGCTGAATGACCTGCGGGAGCGCATGGGCCTGACCATTTTGTTCATTGCCCACGACCTGTCTGTGGTTAAGTACTTCTCCGACCGTATCGGCGTTATGTACTTCGGCAAGATGGTGGAGCTGGCGGATTCTGACGAGCTCTTTAAGAATCCTTTGCATCCTTACACCAAATCCTTGCTCTCTGCAATCCCTCTGCCCGACCCTGTGTATGAGAAGCAGCGTGTGAGAATTCACTACAATCCCATTGCAGAGCACGATTATTCCGTGAGTATGCCCTCCTTCCGTGAGATTACCCCCGGCCATTTCGTCTACTGTAATGATGCTGAGGAAGCAAAGTACAAGGAACAGGTCAAGTAACAGGACGGGAAAAACAGTGAAACAGGAAACCAAAGTAACATTAAGAAATTATGGGATTTGTGTTGCCATTGAGGTGGCGATCGCATTCCTCGTGATTTGGTCCAAGGGCTTTTTTACAGACAGCCTTTCGGTCAATATCCAGATCCTTTCGGATGCGTTCTTTGTCTCGGGCATCCTGATGACGCTTTTTGCGGGCATGATGTATGTCAGCAGCGAGGGCGCACTAGTCGGCATCGGATTTGTTCTGAGAAATGTGGTGCTCACCTTTATCCCTATGGGCCGAGCAAAGCAGGAACGATATGCCGATTACCGGGAGCGCAAGCTTGCTAATGCCAAAAAGCATAATAACAGATGCATTCTGGTGACGGGACTGATCTTCCTTTTCATTGGCGTCGTTTTTACGGTTATTTGGTCCGAAGCATTCTATAATGTATAAAATAATCCCCGTGCACATCGTGCACTGTGATTTTCCTTATTTCATAGACTCGTAAATTGCCTTGGACTTTTTAATGGCCGCGATGGCATTTTCGTGGACATGCATCCAGTCCTCGTCGATTCGCTCCCAAGTGGTCTGCATCATGCCCAGCCAATGCTGGGGATCCAGCTTGTCGGACAGATATTCCGTCAATTCGGGCATGTTGTCCAGCTCCGCCCAGACACTTGCGGTGGGCACTTGGTCATAGCCCAACTGGGAGAGCTTTTCAAAGGAAGAAAGCATCTGCCGACGGAACTCGGTTCTTTCGCCAAAGTCACCCTCGCATTTCCAATAATACCAGCCGCACATAACCACGGACTTGGGCATTTTCTCAATGCACTCCTCCGGATAAGCCCAGAAATAGTCCGCCCAGATCCAAGGCCGCGCGCCGCAGCGCTCCACACACTCCACCAGATAGTAAAAATCGTGCCACCAAAGCTCGTGCTGACGGATAATGGCAATCATCTGGTTGCGCTGATTTCTGGCGGTTTCTTCATCCATACCCAGATGGAAATGGTTGGGCTTAAAGACTTCACACACCTCTTCGATCAGGTCACGGCAGACCTTGTAGTAGATGGAGGTGGAGATCATACGGGAATATTCTCCCAGCCAGACATCGTGACCGGTGGAGAAATTCAGCTTGGGGATGACCTCAAAGCCAAGTGCCTTTAACCGCTCTACTTCTGCGGACATTTCCGCATGGGTCAAAGCGCCCTTTGCGGAGATTTCGGGGTGGGATTTATATTCCAATGCCTCTGCAACATCGATGATCAGGGTGTTGACACCGGCTTCTTTCAGCGCCAGCGTATGTGCTTCCCACAGAGGGCGGTCAAACCGCAAAACCTCGGATGCGCAGGGCGTTGACCGATGCTCCCGGCCTCTTGTGTTGCCGACTTCGTTCCACATGTTGCTGCCGAGGTGCAAAAGATGCGCCCACATAAAATGCTTGTTTTTCATAATATACTCCTTGGCTGTGATGAAAATATTATAGCAAGGGGAAAATGAAAAGTAAAGTTTTTGTTGTTTTGTGTAATAAACCCAGCATTTTGTTTATAGAAAAACAAAATGTCACGGAGTAAAATGGGGGTATCTATATTACAATAGGAGGTATATTATGATCACTTCACAGGATATCAAAGCTGCGGCCAAACGGCTGGGTGCGGATATTGTGGGTATCGGTTCTATCGACCGTTGGAGCACAGCACCCATTCAGATGGACCCCAAGCAAATTATGCCCAATGCAAAATCCATCATCTGTATGGGCTTCCGGGTTTTCCGGGGTTCTCTGCGCGGCATTGAGGAAGGTACATATTTTTCCAACTACTCGGCTATGGGTTACGGCGGTATTACCTATTTGTACATGCCCATGACCGTCATCAATCTGAGCAAAATGATTGAGGATGCAGGCTATGAGGCTGTGCCCATGGGTCACCAGAGTGACTGGCGCGGCATTGACAACTTCGGCTATATGCGCAAAGACTGGTCCCGTCCCGTCGCCCCCGGCAAGGCAGCTCCCGATGTCATGCTCAATTTGCGTATCGCAGGCTTCCTCTGCGGTTTGGGTGAAATCGGCTATTCCAAGATGCTGCTGACACCGGAATTCGGCCCCCGTGTTCGTGTGGGTGTCATTATCACTGATATGGAGCTGGAACCCGATCCCATCATGGAGCCCGGCACCCTTTGCAACCGCTGCATGGCCTGTGTACGGGAGTGTCCCGGTGGCTGCATTCCTGCGGACAGAACCGTCAAGGTGAATGTGGGCGGCTACGATCTGGAATGGGCAGATGTGGACATGCAGAAGTGCGCTATTGCGTTCCGTGGTGCTAAGCCTGCGGAGGAGGGTGAAGATGATAAGTATTTCGACCATGTGGACGGATACACCAATTCCTTCAACACCCCCTTCAATAAGAAACCCCGAAACCTCTATAACACCGGACAGGCAGTGGGCGGCTCTGCGGGCTGTACCCGTGCTTGTATGATCAGCTTGGAAAGACGGGGTCTGCTGAAAAACAAATTCGTCAATCCCTTCCGCACAGAAAAGCCGTGGAAGGTGGACTGGTCTGCCGATCCCTTCCCCGTGGATTATAAGGCCCCCTACGAAGGCGTGGATTCTCCCAATTCCAGAAAACCGGTCAATCCGGATGATGCCGACTAAGCACATATAAGGAAAACAATATGAAATTTGCGGTAGGTTTTCAACTATATGAAGGGAACGAAGAGCCCTTCTCTCACATTGTAAACACATATAAAGCGCATATTTCTGAGGTGTTTTTTGCTTGGCAGGATATTCCCACAGGCAGAAGCTCCGTTGCCACCCGCCATGGCTATACCGATTGGACGGCACAGCAACGCATGGAAGAGGAGCTGCGTGCCATCAAAGCTATGGGGATCAAGCTGGATCTTCTGTTCAACGGCAACTGCTACGGTGAATATGCCATTTCCGAAAAGCTGGCGAATTTGGTGATTTCTGTCATCGAGCATTTGAACCAAGCGGTGGGCGGCGTGGAGATCATCACTACGGCCTCTCCCTTTATTGCCCATACGGTGAAGAAGCATTTTCCGGATATCGAGGTTCGTGCTTCGGTAAATATGAAGATCGGAACCGTAAAGGGAATGGAGTGCCTTGCGGATTTGTTCGATTCGTTCCATGTACAGCGGGAGTATAACCGGGATTTCGCCCATCTGAAAATGTTGAAGGACTGGGCGGACAAAAACGGGAAAAAGCTGATTCTGCTTGCAAACAGCGGATGCTTTGCCCACTGCTCCGGACAAACCTTTCACGACAATATGGTGTCCCATGAAGCGGAGATCTGCGAGGTACATAACGCCAAGGATTTTATGCCCTATGTATGCTGGCGTGCATTGAAGAACAAGGAAAACTGGCCCATGCTGTTGCAAAACACATGGATCCGTCCCGAGGATATCCATCATTACGAAGACATGTTTGATACGGTAAAGCTGGCAACTCGGATGCATTCCCTGCCCGGCATGGTGATCGATGCCTATGTGCGCAGGCAGTTTTTCGGCAATACGCTGGATCTGTTTGAGCCGGGCTTCGGTAAGGCACTCATGCCGTATATCATCAATAATGCCGCTTTTCCGGAAGAATGGTTTACACGGGTTTCAACTTGTGATAAACTATGTCATAGCTGTGGGTACTGCAAGGAAGTACTTGGGCAAGTATTGCTGAATACTGAGGGATAGCTATGAGAAGCATCGACATCAACTCTTTTGAAGATATTTGCATCAGCAATGTGACGATTGTGTCCGGTGTGCGCCCGGCAGGCAGAACGATCCATATTCTCAATGCCGGCCGCAGATATAATGGCCTGTTGTACATTTGGGATGGTGAGGCCCATTTCTTGACACAAAACAACCAGAGTGTTTGCGTTAAAAATGGGGAGCTTCTGTTCATTCCCAAGGGATTGCTGTACAAAATGCAATATACAGCGCCCAGCACCACATTTGTGCTGGCAAATCTGGACATGATCGATAAAAACGGCAAGGATGTCCTTTTGTCGAAGGAACTGGCAGTTTTGGCAAGGGATGATGCATCCAACCGAATCGCCAAAATCATGGCCAATTTGGAGCTGTGCGGATCTTCTCAAAATCTGGCCGCACTGTTCCGCAGAAAAGAGCTGGTGTACAAGCTGTTGAGTGCGGCATATGAAATCGGAGCCATGTCTTCTTTGGAGGACACAAGGTATCCCCGGATTTTTGCCGGTGTGCTTTTGCTGGAACAAAGCTATCTGGAAAATCTGCCCGTTGCCAAATACGCAGAGGCGAGCAATATGAGCATCAGTCTGTTCCGAACGCTGTTTGGCAAGCAATACGGAATGTCCCCTGTGCAGTACCGAAACCGTTTGCGTATCGAAAGAGCCGCA
>JAZORJ010000058.1:0-7027 GCA_045656525.1 Faecousia sp.
AGCCTTCGATATTGAGGACTAATGGATGATTATTGCTCTGATTGTCCTTGCGGTGCTGTTTGTTCTGTATCTGCTTGCACTGCATGGCAGAACGCGTCACCCGCTTTTGCGAAAGCTCCGTCAGTGGAACTATGCCCATCGCGGGTTGCACGGAAATGGTGTACCGGAAAACAGTATGGCTGCATTCCGTCTTGCCCTTGAAAACGGTTACGGAATCGAATTGGACATACACCTGCTCGCGGATGGAAATTTGGCAGTCATTCATGATGCTTCCCTGAAACGAACCGCCGGAGTGGATGTACGGATCGAAGATCTGACGACAGAGGATCTGGAAAATTACCGTTTGGAAGGCACCGATGAGAAAATCCCCACATTTGGGCAGGTTTTGCAGCTTTTTGACGGAAAAGCACCTATGATTGTGGAGCTGAAACCGGAAAACGGAAATCACGACGCACTAACGCAAAAAGCCTGCAAGATGCTCCAAGACTACAAGGGCTTGTACTGCATGGAATCCTTTGACCCCCGTTGTATCCGCTGGCTGAAAAAGCACCGTCCGGATATTGTCCGTGGTCAGCTGGCCCACAACTCCCTGCGTGAGCTGGGAAATGTTCCGTATATCCTTCGCTTTATCATGACCAATCTGCTGAGCAATTTCTGGAACACACCGGATTTTGTTGCTTACAGATTCTGCGATCGAAATCGACTCAGCGTGCGAATCGCACGGAAATTCTGGAAGATTCAGGGTGCAACCTGGACACTGAAAACGCAGGAAGATTTTGATACTGCCGTCAGGGAAGCTTGGATACCCATTTTTGAAGGTTTTAAACCGTAACAAAAAGACACCGGTGTAAACCGGTGTCTTTTTTCAAGGAGATAGCTGTTCCAAAATTCTGCGGTTTGCCGGAGATAACGGCGTTAATGGCAGTCGGCACTTTCCACAGTCGAGACCATAATGGGCCATAGCTGCCTTGATGGGAATGGGATTGACTTCGCAGCTTAGAAAATCCGTCCAAGGCAGCAGATCGCATTGCATTTGCCCGGCGGTATCAAAATCTCCGTCTAATGCTGCATAGGTCATCAGGATCATCTGCTCCGGCAGAAGATTGGATGCAACGGAAATCACGCCCTTGCCGCCAATGGATAGAATGGGAACGGTCAAATTGTCGTTCCCTGACCAAATGCAGAACGTATCCGGACATTCCGCACGAATTCGAAGTATTTTACTCATATCCGGATTTGCTTCTTTTACACCTGCGATGTTTGGCATTTTGGCCAGTTCTTTATATACCGAAACCGGAATATCCACACCGGTCCGGCTGGGGACATTGTAAACAATAATGGGAATCGTTACGGACTGTGCAATGGCGGTGTAATGGCTGATGAGTCCCGTGGGTGTAGCCTTATTGTAGTATGGACTGACTACCAGAAGGGCATCCGCACCGATCTTTTCCGCTTGCTTGCTTAATGTGATGGCGTGACGGGTATCATTGGAGCCTGTTCCTGCGATCAAAAGCATTTGATCCCCCACGAATTCTTTTGCGATGCGAAACATTCGGAGCTTTTCCGCATCAGAAAGGGTGGGAGATTCCCCGGTGGTCCCGGCTAGCACGACTGCCTCGATACCCGCCTGCATTTGCTGGGAAAGCAATATTTTTAACATTGGTTCGTTGATACTATCCCCAAGAAAAGGGGTTACAAGAGCTGTGCAGACACCGGTAAACAATGGTTGTTTCATAGCGCATCCCTCCGTACCAGTCTATGCTTGAATGCAGGATTTGCGTATTGCAAAAAAGGAAGAAATAGGCTATAATATATGGCTGATAACAGAAATGAGGATGAATACATGAAGACCCATGATTTTTGGTATGACCTGCCGGAAGAACTGATTGCCCAGACCCCTTTGGAAAAACGGGACACATCCCGTCTTTTGGTTATGGATCGCAGTACAGGCAAGGTGGAGCATAAGCACTTTTATGATATTCTTGACTATTTACGCCCCGGTGATTGCTTGGTTATGAACGATTCCCGGGTGCTTCCTGCCCGTCTACTGGGTCACCGTCCTACCGGCGGTGCGGTGGAAGTCCTGCTATTGCGGGATTTGGGGGACAAGAAGTGGGAATGTCTGTGCAAGCCCGGCAGAAAAATGCAGGTGGGGAATGAGGTCATTTTTGGCGACGGCGAACTGACTGCTACGGTGATTGCGGTGCAGGAGGATGGAAACAGGATCGTAGAATTCCACTATGAGGGTATCTTCTTGGAAGTCTTGGAGCGTCTGGGCAAAATGCCTCTGCCGCCCTACATCAAGGCTGAGCTGCAAGATCAGGAACGGTATCAGACCGTGTATTCCCGGGAAATTGGCTCTGCGGCCGCACCTACAGCCGGATTGCACTGGACACAGGAATTGCTGGACAAGGCCCGGGAAAAGGGTGTCAAAACCGCTTTTGTGACCCTGCATGTTGGCTTGGGCACGTTCCGCCCGGTCAAGGCGGAGGAGATTTCTGAGCATCACATGCACAGCGAGCTTTGCATGATCTCGCAGCAAACCGCAGATATTCTAAATGCAACAAAGACCAATGGCGGACGGATCATTTGTGTAGGCACCACATCCTGTCGTACATTGGAGAGTCTGGTCAAAGAGGATGGAACATTTGAAGCAAGTTCCAAATGGACAGAAATCTTCATCTTCCCGGGTTATAAGTTTAAGGCGATGGATGGCTTGATTACCAATTTCCATCTGCCGGAAAGCACACTGGTAATGCTGGTCTCTGCCTTTGCGGGACGGGAAAATGTTCTGAACGCCTATGAGGAAGCCGTGAAAGAAAAGTACCGCTTTTTTAGTTTCGGCGATGCGATGTTTATAGCTTAAAGGATGTAATGTAGGGGCGACTATTAGTCGCCCGCGGGCGGCAGGTTGCCGCCCCTACAAATATTTATTCGGTATCATATAAGCCGTAAACTACGACGATGCCATGTGCATCATCTAGGAGGAATCTATGTTTGAATTAAAGAAAACTGAGGGGAAGGCCCGGCGGGGTGAATTCACCTGTGCTCACGGCACGGTTCAGACCCCGGTGTTTATGAATGTTGGTACGCAGGGTGCCATTAAGGGCGCACTGAGCGCCGAGGATTTGAAAAATATCGGCTGTCAGGTGGAGCTTTCTAATACCTACCATCTTCACCTGCGTCCGACGGATAAAGTCGTCCGGGAAATGGGCGGTCTGCACAAGTTCATGACCTGGGATGGTCCGATTTTGACGGATTCCGGCGGATTTCAGGTCTTCTCTCTGTCTTCTCTGCGAAAGATCAAGGAAGAAGGCGTATACTTTTCCTCCCACATTGACGGCCGGAAAATCTTTATGGGCCCTGAGGAGAGCATGCAGATCCAGTCCAATCTGGGCAGTGACATTTGCATGGCCTTTGATGAGTGTATCGAAAATCCCGCACCCCGTGATTATGTGCTGAAAAGTGTGGATCGTACCTATCGCTGGCTGGAACGGTGCAAAGCTGAAAATGCTCGACTGAATAGCCTTCCCGATACCGTCAATCCTCAGCAGATGCTTTGGGGTATCAATCAGGGCGGCACCTACGCAGATATCCGTATTGATCATATGAAACGAATTGCCGATCTGGATCTGCCCGGATACGCCATTGGCGGTTTGGCGGTGGGTGAAACAGCCGAGGAAATGTACGATATTATCGAGGCTGTGGAGCCTTACATGCCTACGGAAAAAACTCGTTATCTGATGGGCGTGGGCACACCCAGTAACATCATTGAGGCGGTTGCACGGGGTGTGGATTTCTTCGACTGCGTTATGCCGGCAAGAAATGCCCGTCATGCCCGGCTTTTCACATGGAATGGTGCCATCAATCTGAAAAATGCTAAGTACATCACAGATGAAAGTCCCATTGACCCGGAGTGTGATTGTCCCGTGTGCCGCAGATATTCCAAGGCTTATATCCGCCATTTGTTTGCGGCGGAGGAAATGCTGGCTATGCGCCTGAGCGTAATGCATAACCTGTATTTCTACAATAAATTGATGGTAAAAATCAGAGAAGCACTGGATAACGGAACATTTGAGGCCTTCCGTCGTGAATATTCTGTTAAATTGAGCCAGAGAATTTAATTTTTTCTTGCATTTAATGGAAACAATGGTATAATAAGTACGTTAATTTTTAATAAAGGAGTTTATCCCATGTTTAATTTTTTGGCTGAAACTGCACCTACTACGGATCCTTCTGGTGGTTTGCTGGGCATGTTGCCCATGCTGCTGATCATGATCGGCGTGTTCTACTTCTTGATTATTCGTCCCGAGAACAAGCGTAAAAAGGAAGCTGAGCAGCTGCGCAGCAACATCAAGAACGGCGATAAGATCACTACAATCGGTGGTATTGTCGGCAAGGTTGTTGACGTTAAGGAAGAGAAATTCGTCATTGAAACCGGTGCCGATCAGGTTCGCATCGAGTTTGCTAAGTGGGCTCTGTCCACCAACGAGACTGCTGCTGAGGCCGCTAAGGAAGCTGCCAAGAAGGCAGAAGAAGAGCGTGCTAAGGCAAAGGCTGCCAAGAAGGCTGCAAAGGGTAAGTAAAATGAAGGATCCCGCAAGGGAGGCTTGCGGGATCTTATTATCTGAATCGCGTTGCATAGCCGCATTTGCGGCAAAGTTCTTCTGTGCCGCAACCGGAAGAAAAACCGGCATATATGGCTTTCGCCCGTGGTTTGGCAAGTATTTCATCCAGGGTTTGGGTAAAAAGGTTACCCAAGGGAATATCCCCCTCATGATCCAGACAGCAGGGGACAACGGTACCATCGCACAACACGCCGATATGATCCCGCATGCCGTAGCAAAAGACACGATTGCTTCTCACCGGGGCGGACAGATCCGGCCAGTCGAACTTGTCTCCGTGTTCCAGATAAATGCGCTGACCAATACGGATACCTCGTCCCTCATTCACCCAAGGCTCCGGGAAAAAGTTATGGAGCATTTCGATAATCTGTTGGTTTTTCGCATCAGCACCTCCGTTGTTCCATAAGCGATAGGAAACCACAAATTTCCCCTCGGCCTGCTTGCCAAATGTAAAGCAATTTTGGAGATACTCTTCAAAAGGTATTGCAAGGTCATTGGCTTCAAATGCATGGAGGGAAATATTTACTTTGTGCAGTCCTTTTGCAGTGCAAAGTCCGGTGCCATGTTTATTCAGCAATGTTCCGTTTGTGGTAAGGATCACCTTAAAGCCGGCATTCGCGGCGATTTCGAGAAAAGTAAAGAGCTGAGGATGGCACAATGGTTCACCCATTAAATGAAAATAGAGAAAGTCCGTCCATGGCTGCAATTTAGGCAGGAGCGTTTTAAATTCCTCTTCCGTCATGGCATGTTTGCTTCTTTTTGTGCCGGGGCAGAAGGAACATTTCAAATTGCAGATATTGGATATTTCCAGATAAATCTTGCGAAATCGTTTCATAATTACCCCCGTTACAGTTTTCTTTATCATATGTTGTGCGCGAGGAAAAGTCAAGCATCGCCCATGTTGCTTTTTTGCGGTTTCATGCTATAATAAAAGAAAAAATCAAGGAGGGGCAAGTATGTCCCATACCATCGCTGCTGTTTCCACAGGCCTGAGTGTATCCGCGATTGGCATCATCCGTATGACCGGTGATGATTGCGCACAGATCGCCGGGAAAGTATTTACGCTGAATAACGGCAAGTCCCTGACAGACGCCCCGGACCGGAAGTTGCTTCTGGGAACGCTCTGTGACAAGGATGGCCGTGTGATTGACCAATGCTGCGCCATTTACTCCCGTGCGCCCTTTACCTATACCGGAGAGGATACGGTGGAATTTCATTGCCATGGTTCACCGGCTGTTCTTGCTGCCGGTTTGGAGAGCCTGTATATTGCCGGCGCCGCTCCTGCCAAGCGGGGAGAATTCACCAAAAGAGCGTTTTTGAACGGAAAATTGGATCTTACCCAAGCGGAAGCGGTGATCGATCTGATCGAGGCGGACACTGCCGATGCCGCCGCCAATGCGGCAGGGCAGGTGGGTGGTGCACTGCAAAAGCGCCTTCGTCCTATTTACGAAGACCTGCGGGATTTGTGCAGTCATTTTTATGCTGTTCTGGATTATCCCGATGAGGATATTGAGGACTTTGGCCTCGCCAACTACGAAAAGCCTTTAAAAGCGGATGCAAAAGCCCTTGAAAATGTGCTGCGCACATACAGTCAGGGACGAATCCTGCGGCAAGGTGTTTCCGCTGCCATCGTGGGCAAACCGAATGTGGGTAAGAGCAGCCTTTTGAATGCATTGGCCGGCTATGAACGGGTGATTGTAACAGAGGTTGCCGGAACGACCCGGGATACCGTGGAAGAATCTGTTATGCTGGGGTCTACCCGTCTGCGCTTGATCGATACAGCCGGTATCCGGGAAACGGAGGATCGGATTGAAGCGATGGGTGTCGAACGCTCCAAGGAGGCTATTGAACACGCTGACCTTGTGCTGTTCGTCTGTGATGGCAGTCAGCCGCTGACAGATGAGGATCGTTTGATTATGGAGCTTTGCACAGAGCATGCGCATGCCATTGCCCTCATCAATAAATCGGATCTTGGCGCAAAGGTCGTTCCTTCTGATCTGCCGTTTATGAATGTGATCGAGATTTCCGCATCCACAGGTGTGGGGTTGGATCTGATGGCGGATACCGTGGATATGATGTTCGCAAATGATATGCCCTGTGACGGCTCGATCCTTACCAATGCCCGGCAGTATGATGCCTGTCGAAGAGCCCATGAAGCGATCCTCCGGGCCTTGCAGGGCCTGCGTTTGCAGCAAACACCGGATTTGGTGCTGATTGATGTAGAGACGGCCATGGAAGCCATGGGTGAGGTTAGCGGCGCGACCGTGCGGGAAGATATCACCGCAAGAATTTTTGAGAGATTTTGTGTAGGAAAGTAATATGATCTATTTGGACAATTCCGCCACCACAAGGCCCTGTGAGGCCGCTGTGACGGCGATGACAAGCGCATTGACACAGGGGTG
>JAZORJ010000059.1:0-13751 GCA_045656525.1 Faecousia sp.
TCGTTTTGCACGGTATACCAAAGTCTCTACACTATGGCTGGATCGTTTCATGATTACCGCCGCTTCCCGATTTGTGAATCCTTCAAAGTAAATCAGCCAAAGGATCTGCCTGTACTCCGGTTTTAGTTTTTGCATTGCCCTGCGCAAAAGAATAGAACGCTCTTCCCGTATGTAGGTCTGTTCTAAGTTTGCCTCTTCACTGGCAATTTCCGGGCAGTCACCATATGTGATCTCAACATATCTGACCTTGCGCCTTGCATGATCCACCGCAATATTTCGTCCGATGGTGTACAACCAGGTTTTAAACTTGCTTTTTTGGTTAAAACGAGGCCGTTTGATCACCAGTCTTACAAAGGTGTCCTCTGCCAACTCTTCTGCTTGCAGAATGTCGTCCGTAAATCCCCGAAGATAGAAGATCAGTCCATCTTTATATTCCCGGATGATTTCCACAAGGCCACTGTTGTCACCGCTGAGGAAACGGCGGTAGTTTTCTGCTCCGCTATCCATAGTGCCCTCCTTTCTGTTTTTCGAATGGCCATTCACTACTTAGACGATCAAGTACGCAAAATCTCACAGCAAATCAACGAAAACGCAGAACCGTTCCTGCGGTTCTGCGTTTTGCATCAGATATTTGCTTCCAGCCACTGCTTCATAGCGGCTCTGCCCTCTTCGGTCATAGGAAATACTTCCCTACCCTCCATTTCGCTCTTGTCATAGCAAAAAGGGCCATGCCAAAACTCCGCCACGATGGTGCTTTTATCAAAGTCCACCTCTTTGGAGCCTTCCATTTTCACGACCTTCGGATCTGCCCGAAAGCGAAACGCGCCACAAGAGCCCGTGAAAATATTATTCATGGCAAAGGTGTGAAGCGTAGGAATAAACAATTCGTTCATATTTTCATATCCTATCCGTGTCATTCCGAGCCAGTGTGCACACTGGCGTGGGAATCCCCATCGTAAGGAGGAGATTGCCACACCAGTGACATCGGTCACTGGTTCGCAATGACATATTTGCTTACAGATCCTTGGTCAGTTCTTCCATCTCATCCAGCAGCTCATCGAACAACTGCAACGCCTGCTCCACAGGCTCGGAAGTGGTCATATCCACGCCTGCGCCTTTCAGCAGGTCAATGGGACTCTTGGAGCATCCGCCGGACAGGAAGCCCAGATAATCCTTTACCGCACTTTCGCCCTCTTTCAGAATCTTACGGGACAGGGCGATAGCTGCGGAATAACCGGTTGCATACTGGAACACATAGTAGTTCATATAGAAGTGGGGAATTCTTGCCCACTCCATAGCGATCCGGTCGTCCACGATCATATCCTCGCCAAAGTACAGCTCATTCAGGCGCTTGTACTCTGCGCAAAGCACATCGGCAGTGAGGGTCTTGCCCTCGGCCACCATGCGGCCAATATTCAGCTCGAATTCCGCGAACATGGTCTGGCGGTACAGCGTGCCCTTGAACTGATCAAGGAAGTGGTTAATGAGGTATGCCCGCTCCTTCTTGTCCGTGGTCTTGGAGAGCAGGTATTCCATCAGCAGAGCTTCGTTACAGGTGGATGCCACTTCCGCAACGAAAATCACATAGCCTGCATCCACAGGATTCTGATGCTTGTTGGACAGATAGGAATGCAGAGCGTGACCCATCTCGTGTGCCAAGGTAAACTGGCTGTCCAAGGTGCCTGTATAGTTCAGCAGGACATAGGGATGCACCCGAGCGCCGGCGGAGTATGCGCCGCTGCGCTTTCCCTCATTGGTGTAAACATCAATCCAGCGATTTTCAAAGCCTTCCTTCAAGATAGCCCGGTAATCCTCACCCAAGGGTGCCAGCGCATCATAAACCGTCTGCTTAGCCTCGGCAAAGGGGATCTGCTTGTCCACACCCTCCAACAAGGGGGTGTACACATCGTAGAAATGCAGCTCGTCCACGCCCAGCAGCTTTTTACGCAGGCGGACATAGCGATGCATTTTGTCCATATTCTTGTGGACTGCCTCAATAAGATTCAGGTACACGGAGGTAGGCACATTGGTGCGATCCAGCGCCTTTTCAAAGGCATTGGGATACTTCCGGGCCTCAGCGTAGAATTTCAGCTGCTTATTCTGGGCATTCAGCAAGCCTGCGGCGGTATTTTTGTAGTTGGTAAAGCTATCGTAGAGGTTCTCATAAGCGCTCTTGCGCAAAACCCGGTCGGGGCTCTCCTCATAGGACACGAAATTGCCCTGACGCAGGGGGTATTTATTGCCCTTGGAATCCACCGCATCGGCAAAGGTAATGTCTGCATTGGCGAAGCTGCCATAAATATTCTGGGGCGCGCCACCCATTTCACCGGATGCCGCCAGCAGCTTCTCTTCCGCAGGAGAAAGGGTGTGATCCTTCATCCGGCGCAAATCAGTCAAGGCACGGCGATAGCGCTCCAACGCAGGGCAATCCTTGTAGAACTGTTCCAGCTTTTCGTCGGGAATCGCCATGATCTCGGGGGTTTCGAAGCTGCGAACTGCACCCATAGCCACGGCAATGCCCATAAACTGGCCGCGCATGGCCTGATAGGTGGCATTGCGGGTATCCTCATCCGCTTTGCGCATGCAGTAGTTCGCCAGACGGGAGAAGGTTTCCCCCTGCTCCTCATCATAGTGCAGATATTCATACAAAGTCTGACCGCTTTCCCCCAGACGGCCTGCGTAAGAAGCAAAAACCTCCTTGGCACCCTCCATGGATGCAAGCTCAGCCTGCCATGCTTCATCGGACGGATACAGATCCTCTGTTGCCCAAGTATCCTCTACGGCAATTTCAGACCGGGCGGGAATTTTTTTGATTTCAGACATAGAAAAACCTCCAAATATGTTTTTCTTTATTATAGCACACAGTTTTCAAATTGCAATCTTGCATTTATATAGGATTTGTGGTAAAGTTTCCATCGGTGATGAAAATGTCGAAACAATTCAAAGGCAGCCTGAGTATCATTCTGGCTACCGTCATTTGGGGCTCTACATTTGTCGCGCAAAGCGTCGGTGTGGATCATGTCGGCCCCTTCACTTTCCTGTCCATACGGTGCGTTCTGGCAGTGGCCATGTTGCTGTTGGTACTGTTTCTGCGTAATCGGAAGGACTTTATTAAAATACTGACGGATGTTCGCCTGTGGAAAGCCGGCATCCCCTGTGGCATTGCTCTGTTTGCTGCTACTGCGTTACAGCAGGTCGGCTTGATCTATACTACCGCCGGCAAGGGCGGCTTTATTACCACCATGTACATCATTATGGTCCCGATTTTTGGTCTGTTTTTGAAGCAGAAACCGCCTAAGATGGTGGGAATTAGTGTTGTGATCGCCGCCGTAGGCCTGTATCTGATCAGCGGAGCAGGCTTTGCTGCCATCAATATCGGTGATGTGCTGATGCTGCTGTGTGCTGTGGCTTTTGCCGTGCAGATCCTCATCATGGATCGCGTGGCCGGAGAGCTGAACAGCATGGCGTTGAATATGTCTCAGGCGCTGGTGTGCGCAGTGGTTTCCGGTGTGTGCGCTTTGATTTTTGACAACACCACATGGCAGGGAATCCTAGATTGCTGGTTTGCTCTTTGTTGGGCCGGCATTATGTCCATGGGCATCGCCTACACTTTGCAAATCGTGGGGCAGAAATCCATCGAGCCCACCACCGCTTCCCTGCTCATGAGTTTCGAATCCGTCTTTGCCGCCATTTCCGGCTGGTTGCTGCTAAATGAATCCTTTACCCTGACCGAGGGCATCGGCTGCATTCTGGTTTTTGCCGCAATCATGCTGACGCAGATTCCTGCAAAAAACAAAAAGTAACTAAAAAACCTGCGCAGTTAGTCCTGCTTATCTTTTTACAATTTTGTACTATTTACTAATACTTCTGCAAGAGTTCATGCAAATCTTTATAATTTCCCATCATTTCATAGTAGAAATTCAACTCTGGGATATAAACCGTGCCACAATCATCCTGACCGATGCAATAGGTCAAGCCGCCGATTTTAATGGCGTAATCCTCTGAAAAACCACAGCCATATTCAATGAAATCCGTATCCTTGACCATCAGTAAAGTCCGAATACGCCAACTGTCTGCAAAAGACAGCTTTTCACCCTGGAATTGTGCAGGGGCAGTCAGATTCCAGATCAGTAATGCGGCAAAAATGCACGCAAGCACGATCAACACAATTCTCTTTTTCATAGGATTTCCTCACAATTTGGCTGTGCATAACGCAACATCCGCTCCGTTTGGAACAAGAGAACCGTATAAGCAATTTTCAACAGTATGCCGGGCAAATCCAGGAAAGGATAGATTTGCCGATAATGAACAATATTCAGTGTATGTACCAGGGATGCATGGGATGCCAGAATTGCAAAACCTGTTATTGCAAGGCTCAGCGCCAATGACCCAAGCATCATCCATAGCCAATACTTACTAAGTTTCTGACTGATATCTTTCATCAGACTGTGGTGACCCATATGTTCAAACAACATTGCGCCCAAACCACAGATTACTAACAAAACATACTTTACCACTGACACATACCATAAGAACTGCATAAGATTATCCCCGGCAAGATCGCGTACCAAGGGAAATACTGCACCGGAGTTTATAAGCGTTGTGAACGCTACACAAATGAACTCAATGCATAAAAATACTGCAGCAACGGCATAGAACTTATGTTCGCGCCGCAATTTGAACATACAAAACGGCACACCTGCCCTAACGGCAAGATCTAACCATTGATACCAAACGCCATAATTCACGACTTTGGTCAAAGCGGCATGGGTCAGACTGATGATCTGCACGATAAGCAACCATTTCAGCCAGCGACGAGCATTATTATCCATATCATCTTACCCTTTCTATACTTCGTTTGAAAATTGCCAAAAAGACACCCACAGGGGTGCCTTTTGTTTTACTTCTTTGCAAGATCGGCAGCAATGATCCGCTTCATTGCCTCGATGCCAACCTTCACGGCACCGGATGTGTCCTCGGTCATGGGCATGAACATACCCAGCTTTTCCCGTTCCTGATTCCACACGGCGTGGAAGCAGCTGCCACAACGAACCTTCAATGCAGATGCCACCACAAACAGGGCGGCAGACTCCATTTCGCTGGCCTTTACACCCAGACGCTTCCAGCTTTCCCACTTTTGCAGCAGGTCATAATAGACTGGGGATCTCTCCGGGCTGTGCTGGCCGTAGAAAGCATCTTTACACTGGACGACACCCACATGGGTGTTGTAGCCCAATGCCTCACTGGCGGCTTTCAGAGCCGCTGTAACCTCAAAGTCCGCAACAGCCGGGAACTCAATGGGGGCATACTCCAAGGAAGTATGCTCATAGCGGATGGCACCGGTGGCAACCACCACATCACCGGGCATCACATCCAAATCGATACCGCCACAGGTGCCGATACGAATAAAAGTGTCCGTACCGATGGCAGCCAGCTCCTCCATGGCGATGGCCGCAGAAGGGCCGCCGATACCGGTGGAGCAAACGGAAACCTTTTCACCCAGCAGCGTGCCGGTGTAGATGTTATATTCCCGGTTCATGCCGATATGTACGGGATTGTCAAAATGGGCAGCAATCGCCTCACAGCGACCGGGGTCACCGGGCAGAAAGCAGTAACGGCCTACATCCCCTTCTTTGCAATGGATATGATATTGCAGATCGGTCTCTTGCATAGAAATTCTCCTCAATTTTTACTTATTTTCAAAATGTGTAACAGTCGTACGATAACAGGACAACACAAAACGTTTACAAGGAATTCAGCAACAAAATTAAAGCCGATAAAGGATGTAATCACAAGCAATGCAACATTTTCACCCATCAAAGCCAGATCTTCATAGAAGAAGGTCATACAGCCCAAGAAGAAAATACCTGTATTGACCACGGGGCAAACAATAGCGCACAGGATCACCGCCAGCATAGGCGATTTTTTCGTCAATGCCTTATAGGTCAAACCCGCAAGCCAGCCACTGAGCGCACCCTTGACCATAACCACAAAGACCGTTCCGAAAACGCTCATATCGTAAAAGAAAACCGTTCCGGGCTGTGCCAGTACTACCGCACCAAAGGTTGCGCCGAGAATGGCACCGGCCACCGGGCCGTAAACAGCGGCACCGATCACAATGGGAAGCAATACAAGGGATACCTCCACCGGACCAAATTTGATAAAACTGCCCAGCAATTGCAGCACAACCACAACTGCCATTAAAAGGGCAATGCCCACCATCTGCTTGATTTTTGCATTTCTCATATTAAATTTCCTCCTACTGTCCCTCCGGCTTACCCGGATGGGATGTAAAATTTATTCCACGCACAAGTGCGTTAGAATCATTCAATTTCCTCCGGCACGGCGGAATCATCAAATTCCGACAGTGTCAATTGGCCGGATTGGCCGCTCTTCATAGCCTGCCACTGCTCTTTTGTTACCAAAATTGCACGGGGCTTGCTGCCTTGGAAAGGACCTACAATGCCCTTTTCTTCCATTTCATCCACAATGCGTGCCGCCCGGGCATAGCCCAGTTTCAGCCGCCGTTGAAGCATGGACACAGAGGCCTGTCCGGTCTCCAAGATCACATCCACAGCCGCAGGGAGCATTTCGTCCCCATCCATTTCGCTTTGGTTGGGTTCCGGGTCGGATGCCGTTGCCTTGCTGTTGCCGGTCTGTGCAGCCTTCCGCTCGATCTCCTCCAAAACTTCCTGATCGTAATCCGTATTAAAGTTTTCTTTCACAAAGGTTGTAACTGCTTCCACCTCGGGATCGCTGACAAAGCAACCCTGCACACGCATGGGCTTGCCTGCGCCGATGGGTGCATACAGCATATCGCCCTTACCCACAAGCTTTTCCGCACCCTGGGTATCCAGAATGATCCGGGATTCCATTGCGGATGCAACCGCAAAGGCAATACGGGAAGGGATATTGGCTTTCATCAAACCCGTGATAACATCCGCAGAGGGACGCTGGGTTGCGATGATCAGGTGGATACCGGCTGCACGACCCATTTGGGCAATACGGCAGATGGATTCTTCCACTTCCTTAGCCGCCACCAGCATCAGGTCTGCCAGCTCGTCAATGATAACCACCACCTGAGGCAGCTTCTGACCCTCGCCCTCAGCTTCCACGATACCATTGTAGGACTCCAAATCACGGACGCCAGCATCGGACATAGCCTTGTAACGACGCATCATTTCCGTCACAGCCCACTGCAAGGAACCGGCTGCCTTTTTAGGATCGGTAACCACAGGAATCAGAAGATGGGGAATGCCGTTGTAAATGCCCAATTCCACCATCTTGGGGTCAACCATGATCAGCTTAACATCCTCAGGGCTTGCCTTATACAGCAAGCTGATGATGATGGAGTTCATACAGACGGACTTACCGGAACCGGTAGTACCGGCAATGAGCATATGGGGCAGCTTTGCGATATTGCCAACAATGCAGGTACCGCCAATATCCTTGCCCACCGCAAAGGAGGATTTGGACTTTGCTCTGGCAAATTCCGGGGAATCAATGACTCCCCGGAGGGAGACATTGGACACCGCACGGTTCGGCACTTCGATACCCACAATGGAAATCTTACCGGGCACGGCTGCGATACGCACGCCGGACGCACCCAAACTCAGGGCAATATCGTCCGCACAGGTAGTCAGTTTATTCAGGCGCACACCCTTATCCAGCTCTACCTCGTATCGAGTAACACTGGGGCCACGGGTCACATTGATAATATGCGCCTCAATTTTGAAGCTTGCCAAAGTTTCGTTTAAGCGGCGGGTATTTTCCCGCATTTCCGCGGTAGCATCCAAATTGCTGCGGGAGCTGGGTTTCAGCAGCTCCAAGGGCGGGAAACGGTATTCCGGCTTGACTTCCAGCTGAGCCTTGGCGATTTCCTCCGCCACCTGCGCGGCAGATTCCTGTGCCTCCTTGGCGGTTACCTTGGCTTGGGCTTCCGCCACCTGCGCAACAGTCTGTGCAACCTCTGCGGCAATATCATCCTGCTCCGCCTTCTCAAATGCAGGCATTTCTTCCGGAACGGGCTCAATTGCGGCAGTATTATCCGGCACATTTTGCGCAGTTTCTGTCTTGTCTTCCAGAATCAGATCCACATTGGCATCGCCGGTCATGGCTTCCTTGGAAGCAGCCACCGGGGTCTGCACATCCGAATCCACCTGATTCATAAAATCGTTGGCTTCCGGTGAAATCTCCCGCTTGGTTCTTTTCGGTTTCAGCGGCTTATCGTCGATGGGGATATCGATCTCCAACTGACGCTCTTCCTGTTCTTTCCGCTTGTTTTCTATGTAGGCGATCCGCTTATTGGCAATGTGGTTGACCACCACCGCAGCCGGTTCCTCTACCTCAGGTTCTTCATCTTCCCAATCCGCACGGGGACGATTCTGCACTGCACGGATGATGCTGGGAATGGTGATCTGGAAGGATGCCAACAGGGTAAGCAAGGCTGCCACGATCAAAATAATCAAGCTGAATGCCTTGCCGAAAAGCAGATTCAAAAGCAGCGCCACACCGCCACTGAGCAAACCGGCCGTATTGCCGGCAACGCCGCCGGAGACCAGCTCGGAAAGCAATGCCATTCCGGTGGGCAATGTATAGCCCGCTTCCATCAGCATTGCAATTTGGGCAATACATCCGCAAATGGTGACAAAAACCAGCAAACACACACTGCGAAGAATAATGGGGCGTTTGCCGCTGAATGCGTGAATCACGAATAAGTACAAAAGTGCCGGGATGGAAACATAAAATGCCACCTGTCCCACCAAGGACATAACCAAGTTGCGTATTAACCCCAAAAATACAGCTTCCGGATTCAAGAAGGCAAAAAGCAGCAGGAAAAAGCTCAACAGGCACACTCCGGAAGTGATCAGCCGTACCGGAATCTGCAAGGTCTCCGTCTGCGCCGGTTTTTGTGCAGTTTTCTTTACCGTATACTTTTTCGCACCTGCGGTGCTATTTTGTTTGGTCTTCTTGGCTGCGGCCGCTTTCTCCGCTTGGGATTGTTTCTTTTCCGCCATAAAGTACCTCCTATGTAACTAACCTATGAGATAAATGATAAAGGTGAACATTGCAAGACCCCAGTTATAGCAGGCAAAGCCCTCCAAACTGTCTTTCAACACCAAAAAACGCATGAAGCGAATGGCAGCAAAGGCTGCACCGAAGGATGCTATGCCTGCGACGATGCCTGTGAAAAACGGCACACCGGATACAGAATCCGCAAACAGCATCATGCCGATATCACCGATGGACAGGGACACCAAACCTGGAATCATCAGCAAAAAGGCAAAATCCAGACCGAATTGCCGATCTGCGCCCCGCATGGATGCCACCGACGTCACCATGCCAACCTTTGAAACGCCGGGCAAAATGCCTAACATGCTGCCCAAGCCCGTCAGCACCGCATCCAGCGGCGACAAAGATCGAGCATCCTTGTTGGCACGGGATAAATACTGGGGCAGCAGGATCAATGCTCCGTTAAGTGCCGCAAAAATCGCCATCAGCCACAGTCTGTTCATGTATCTGCCAAGCCACAAACCAAGCAGGCAGGAAAGGATAACCGGAACTGATGCGATCCGCAAAAGCCGCCACTCCATCAGGCTGATCACATCCGGCTGACGATTTCGACGCCGCATCGGCATAGCTGCCAGCTTCCGCTCCCGAGCGAATTTGCTGAGCTTGCCGTAATAGGTCAATACAACCGCTGCCAGCGCACCCAGATGCACGGCAAGGGAAATACCGTATCCCGGTGCTGCCAAACCTGCCATTTTTGTCAAAACGCTCTGATGTACCTGAGGCGAGACAGGCAGAAATTCAAAAAAGCCGCTCAGTAAACCGTAAATCAGGCCAAACAGCCCATTCCATTCCATACCTGCACTCCCCCTTTATATAAATTTACACGTTATTATAACATAGTTCTGTCAGAATTTCCACCCTTAGCGGAAAAAAAGTTAGTTCTTTTGATTGTCCTTTTTGTATTTGCCGATCATGCGATGCAACGCAGAAAGCGCATCATTCAAGCCGCCTAATTTGTCGATCAGCCCGGATGCAACCGCTTCCTTACCGTAGAGAATCGTGCCCACATCCGTGGCCATCTCCCCCGTCGCCATCATATAATGCTCAAATTCCGCCTTGGAAATTTTGGAATTTGCCGTGACAAAATCCGCGATTTGTTCCTGAATCCGCTGAAAATAACGGAATGTCTGAGGCGCGCCAACCACCAAGCCGGTCATACGCACCGGATGAACAGTCATACTGGCAGTAGGGGTAATGAAAGACTTTTTCGTGCATACTGCTAAGGGAATGCCAATAGAATGGCCGCCGCCCAAGACCAAGGAAACGGTGGGTTTTTTCATACCGGCAATCATTTCCGCAATGGCAAGGCCTGCCTCAATATCTCCGCCGACTGTATTGAGGAGCAATAAAAGTCCGTCAATATCATCGCTTTCTTCAATACCGGCAAGCAGCGGCAATACATGCTCGTACTTTGTGGTTTTGCAATTTTCCGGCAGGACCTGATGCCCTTCCACCTGTCCGATGATGGTCAGGGTGTAAATATTACCTTCCTTGGATTTGGTAATGTCCGCACCGAGTTCAACAATTCTTTCCTGATCCTGATCTTTTTTCTGATCGTTTTTCATAGTGTATCCTCCTTTGTTTTCTAATAGGATAACCGGGTTACAGAAAAACAAACAAAAGGATTGACAAATAGGTTATAATAGATACGAAATATTGTTACACAGAAAGGAAATCCATTATGCAGTATACATATCAGACCAGCGGAACTTGCTCCCGTGAGATCCTCTTTGAGATTGAAGACGGCAAGGTTAAAAATGTTCAGTATATCGGCGGCTGCAACGGCAACCTGAAAGGCATCGGCGCCTTGATTGAAGGTATGGATGTACAGGAAGCCATTTCCCGTTTGGAAGGCATCACCTGCGGCCCCAAGAATACCTCCTGCCCCGACCAGCTGGCCAAGGCACTGAAAAAAGCACAAGGCTAAAAAATTGCACCCGCATCCACATGGATGCGGGTGTTCTTTATTCTTTGACTGCGGACAGGATGTATTTCACCAGTTCGTCCCGGCCGTTGCCCTTCTCCGCAGAAAACGGAATGATGGGACAATTTTCCGGGAGCTCCAGATCCTCACGAATGGTTTTCAGATTGGGTTCCAGCTCACTCTTTTTCAGCTTATCCATCTTATTGGCGACCACCACAAAATCACAACCGCTGTCCATAAACCAACGGGCCATGGTGATATCGTTATTCGTGGGCGGATGGCGGTAATCCACGATCAGAACGCCCAGATCAATGCGGTTTGCGGCAAAATAGTCCTCCATCAGCCGTCCCCAGCGTTCCTTTTCCGACTGAGCAACCTTTGCAAAACCGTAACCGGGCAGATCCACAAGATAACATTTGCTGTCCAGCGTGAAATAATTCACATGGATGGTCTTACCCGGCTTTTCACCCACACGGGCAAAGTTTTTCCGCTGCAATAAGCGGTTGATCACCGAGGATTTGCCCACGTTGGATTTTCCGGCAAAGGCGATCTCCGGCAGGCGATTCTTAGGAAAATCCTTGGGAGAGGCCGCCGAAATCAAAAATTCTACTTTTTGAAAGTTCATGGTCACCTCACTGCCGGATATCCGGCTTCCGGGACTTGCCCTTCATATCTTCCGGAAGGGTATTCAGAAGTGCAGGGGCCGCGCCGTCAATTCTGCGGTTCAATGCGGTATCCAAAACCGCATCCACAGTCTGAGCAGATACGAAATTCAAGGCCCTGCGTACTGTCTGATCAATCTCTTCCAGATCCTTTTCATTTTCCTTGGGAATAATGACCGTCCGAATGCCATGGCGCAGCGCTGCCATGGTCTTTTCTTTCAGGCCGCCGATGGGCAAAACCCGGCCACGGATGGAAATCTCGCCGGTCATGGCAACATCGGAGCGAACCGTCGTTCCCGTCAATGCGGAAACCATTGCTGTACACACCGTCACGCCGGCGGAAGGACCATCCTTGGGAACGGCACCTTCCGGGAAATGCACATGGATATCTTTGGTCTTGTAGAAATCTGTGGGGACACCCAAACGCTCGGCATTGGAACGGATATAGCTCAACGCGGCATGGGCGGATTCCTTCATCACATCCCCCAGATTGCCCGTCAGTTCCAGCTTACCGGTGCCTTCCATGACATTAACTTCCACTTCCAGCACTTCTCCGCCGACGCTCGTCCACGCCAAGCCGGTTACCAGACCAATTTGATCTGCGGCAGGCAGACGATCCGGCAGGAATTTCCGTGTTCCCAGATACTGTTCCAAATTGCTTCCATGGATGCTGATGCGCTTTGCAGCTTCATTTTGGAGTAGTTCCATATCCACCTTACGGCAGATGTTCGCAAATTGGCGTTCCAGATTACGCACACCGGATTCCCGGGTATAGCAAGAAATGATTTCCCGGATGGCATCGTCGGAAATGCGCAGCTGCGCTTTCTTCAAGCCATGCTTGGCAAGCTGCTTGGGAATCAGATGATTCTTCGCAATCATCAGTTTTTCTTCATCCGTATAGGAGCTCAGCTGGATGACTTCCATTCGATCCAGCAAGGGTCTGGGGATAGTATCCAACGTATTTGCAGTAGCGATGAACATCACATCGGACAAATCATAAGGAATTTCCAGATAATTGTCCCGATAGGCACTGTTCTGCTCGCTGTCCAGCACTTCCAGCAGGGCCGCACTGGGATCTCCACGATAATCAGAACCCATTTTGTCCACTTCATCCAGCAAAAGCAAGGGATTGCTGCTTCCTGCTTGGGTCAACGCGGTCATAATGCGGCCGGGCATAGCACCTACATAGGTCTTGCGATGACCGCGAACATCAGCCTCATCGTGAACACCGCCGAGAGAAAGGCGAGCCATCTTCCGGTTCAGCGCCCGGGCGATGGAATAGGCAATGGAGGTTTTACCCACACCGGGAGGGCCAACCAAGCAAATAATCTGGGCAGGATTCTCCGGTGCCATCTGCCGAACGGCAATGGTCTCCAAAATGCGCTCTTTCACCTTTTGTAAGCCGAAATGGTCTTTATCCAGCACTTTACGGGCAGCAGCCACGTCAATTCGCTCTTTTGTCTTGGTGTTCCAAGGCAGTTCCAGCACAACATCCAGATAATTACGCAGAACAGAAGCCTCCGAAGAACCAAAGGGCTGCTTTTTCAGCCGGGAGAGGTCTTTGAGAAGCTTTTCTTCCACCTCTGCATTCAGGTTCAGTAACAGAATACGCTTTTCCATTTCTGCAAATTCGTCATCATCTGCCTCCCCAAGCTCGTCCCGGATGGCTCGCATTTGCTCACGGAGGAAATAATCCCGTTGCTGCTGGTCAATATGGAATTTGGTCTTCTCCTGAATAGAATTTTCCAGTCGTACCATTTCCAATTCCTGACGCAGCAGCTTCACCGCCATTTCCAGTCGGCGCACAGGGTTCATTTGCAGCAGCAGTTTCATTTTGTCTGTGAACTCGATGCTGGAATTCTGCGCAATGGAGTCGGCCAAAAAGCCGCAGTCGTTGGATGCCAGCATTTTCAGCTGGACCGGCTGTGCTTGCTGCTCAGCCACCTCCAAATAGCGACCGTAGAGCGCATTGGCTTCTCTGCGCAACGCTCGCGCGTTAAGATTATCCATCAGCTCCGTAGTGGGCACGGATGCAACTGCGCCGAACAAATAGGGCTCATTTTGTGTCAATTCCTCGATTCTCGCCCGGTACA
>JAZORJ010000060.1:0-3242 GCA_045656525.1 Faecousia sp.
CAGAAAGAAAATGACGGGGATATGCTGCTCCGCCATAGCGTTGAACAGCACTTCTGTCTGGGGCTGGACGCCTTCCACAGCACAGACCACCAGTACCGCCGCATCCAGCGCCCACAGAGACCGCTCCACTTCGGCGGAGAAGTCCACATGGCCGGGGGTATCGATCAAGTTGATCTGCACATCCTTGTGACGGAAGCTGACGCAAGTGGCCTTGACGGAAATACCTCGCCGACGCTCCACCGGAAGTGTATCCGTGTGGGCCGTGCCGGAATCCACGCTGCCCTTTGTCCGAATAGCTCCTGCATGAGCCAGCAGCTGCTCAGATAAGGTGGTCTTACCTGCGTCCACATGAGCAAATATACCAATGTTTCTGATCTGGTTCATAGCTACCTCTTAGAAATTGGTTTGTTATTACTCATTATAGACGGAGTTGCCGAAAAAGGCAATAAGGAAACGGTTGTGAGCACAGAATTGAAAAAAGTTTACTGTTGCTGTGACGGTAGCGGTTGAGAGTCTTATTCCCGCACTCTTGACGCATCCCCTACCCCGTGATAAACTATTTTTGAAATTACATTATTTAGGTAGGTGAGCATATGTTCCGTAATCGTACTGCCATGCAGGCAACCGACGACCAGGGTGTCCTGAATGGCAGAGGTCGCTGGAAGGATCCCTATGGCACATTTTTTGAAGGACAGTGGAAAAACGGCGTCCCCCATGGGGATATGACCATCACTTCCCCCGACGGCACCCGTACGAGTACCCACTACTACTTCGGCACGATGCAGGGTCACACCATTATCGAAAGACCTGACGGATACCGCTGGGATGGTGAATTCCGCGACGGGGTAGCAAACGGTCAGGCATCTATCCGCTGGCCGGATGGATGTACCTACGAAGGCAACCTCGCAGATGGTCTGCGCTCCGGTAAGGGCACTATGCGCTTTCCTGACGGCACAGTCTATGAGGGCTATTGGTACAAAGATAAGCGCAACGGTAATGGTACTCTTACCCTCGCTGATGGCACCCGATACGAAGGTATGTATCAGGATGGTTTGCTAAACGGCCACGGTATGCTATCTCACAGCGACGGAAGTCACTACGAAGGAGAATTCCGAAATGGATTAAAGAACGGCCATGGCACAATTAGCTACAATGATGGACGGCACTACGAGGGCGAGTTCCGAAACGGCGTAAAGAATGGTCAAGGTGTTTTCACCTGGCCGGATGATTCCCGCTATGAGGGAAATTTTGAAAACGATGTACGCTCCGGCCATGGCGTTTACACCGACGCCTGGGGTGGACGATACGAAGGCCAATGGAAAAATGACGTTATCTGGGGAAAGGGCCACAAAGTATGGCATGATTTTTCTGAATATGACGGTTGGTGGCATCAGGACTTCACACACGGAAAGGGCGTAACCACTTGGCCCAATGGAGAATCCTACACAGGATACCGTCACAAAGGAGAGTTCACAGGCTGGGGTACATATACCGACAGCACCGGAAAACGGTACCGGGGTCTTTGGCGCAATGGGCATCTGCTCTTTAACAAAAAAGCTCCTGTGCCCGGCAGCCAGTTTAATTTTACCGGTCAGGGAACGCGGCAGTATGTCAAATACCGTTATGAGGGCGGTTTCCGGGACGGCATGTGGGAAGGCTATGGTGTCGTATACTGGGATGACGGACGACATTTCGAAGGCGAATTTCAAAATGACATGTTTCATGGCCATGGCATTATGATCTACCCAAACGGGGCCCGTTATGAAGGACAGTGGCAATTCGGCAAACGCCATGGCCACGGCAGCTATACCAGCCCAAAACACGATTTTGAAGGTGAGTTTGTTAACGGAAAACGGCATGGTCAGGGTGTCACCCGCTTTAAAAACGGCAATGTTTATGAAGGGCCTTATGAAAACGACAAAATGCACGGCAAGGGTGTCTATACCTTTGCCAACGGTACTCGGCTGATCTGTACCCATGAAAATGGCAAGATCGTAGGTGAAGGTGAAAAGTACTATTCCGACGGCGGAGTTTACAAAGGCGCACTGAGCCACAATGGTCTGCCCCACGGTCATGGCATTTGGGAACTGCCGGACGGCAGCCGCTACGAAGGCGAACATGACATGGGCTTCCGCCACGGCAAGGGCGTACTGACTCTGCCCAACGGCACCCGACAGGAAGGCCTGTTTGAAAAGGATAACTATGTTGGCCCGGAAACGAAATAACGATAAAGAGGAATGGTCAAAGACCATTCCTCTTTCTTTTATACCATCGTCTCAGGATCCAGGAGCTTGTCCACTTCCCTTTCGGACAGGGTGTGCTTACTCAGCAAAACCTCACGGACGGATTCGCCGGTGGCGATGGCCGTCTTGGCGATGTCAGCCGATTCCTTGTAGCCCAGCTTGGGGCAGATGGCGGTGATTACGCCCACGGAGCCGTCCACCAGTTCCCGGCAACGCTCCTCATTGGCGGTAATACCCACCACGCAGTTATCCACAAAGGTCTCCACTGCACCGGTGAGCACCACCAGAGATTCAAACAACTTGTGATACAGCACAGGCTCGGCATAGTTCAGCTCCAACTGGCCGGCCTCAGCCGCCATGGTGATGGACATATCGTTACCGATGATGCAGAACGCTGCCTGACTCATCACCTCCGGGATCACCGGGTTGACCTTTCCGGGCATAATGGACGAGCCGTTTTGCATGGGCGGCAGATTGATTTCCTCAAAGCCGCATCGAGGGCCGGAAGACATCAGCCGCAGGTCATTGGCGATCTTGGAACAGGAAATGGCGCAGGTTTTCAGCGCTGCGGACACATAGGCAAAGGAGTCCAGATTTTGTGTACCGTCCACCAGATCCTCCGCTTTTTCCAGGGGAAAACCACTGATTTCCGACAGCGTAGGTGCCAGCATATGCACATACTCCGGGTCTGCATTCAGCGCTGTGCCGATGGCCGTGCCGCCCAGATTGATGCTGTACATTTCCTCCAAAGCACGCTCCAAACGGGAAATATCCCGGGAAATCGCCCGGCTGTATGCGCCGAACTCCGCACCCAAACGAATAGGCACAGCATCCTGCATTTGTGTACGGCCCATTTTGATAATGTCATGGAACTCCGTCTCTTTGGCCTGCAAAGCATCCCGCAAGCGAACCACCTGACAGATAACCTTTTCCAGCAATTGGGCGGCAGTGAGCTTAGCCGCTGTGGGAATCACATCATTGGTGGACTGCGCCCGATTC
>JAZORJ010000061.1:0-10600 GCA_045656525.1 Faecousia sp.
CTTGCTTCCTCCGCTGCGATTAAAGAATCGGAATTCTTAACGCTTTCCGCTGCGGTCACATTTGCCTCGTGCAGCATCTGGGTGCATTTTGCCTCTGCTTCTTTTACCATCATATCGCAGGTTTTCTGCGCGTTTACGATGGCATCCTTCATGCTGGCTTCGTTGTTGCGGTACTCTTCCAGCTTGCCAACCAGAACCTTCATCTTGCTCTTCAGAAGAGCATTTTCCTTATACAGCGTGATATAGTCCTCAGTCAGAGGCTCCAGGAATTCATCCACAGCCTGCATATCGTAACCACCGAAAGTGGCGCGGCTGAAGGAGACCTGTTCGATCTGTTGGGGTGTAAACATAAACGTGATCCTTTCTGGGGATTAGATGTAGCTTTCTGCCTCAGCCTTGATGTTTTCCAGGTCACCGGTCACATCCATGTTGTGGGGGCAGAACAGATAAGTGGACTGTGCCACCTTCTTGACTTTGCCGTCCAGTGCGTAAGCACAGCCGGACAGGAAGTCCACAACCCGACGGGCCATGGCCTTATCCACATTTTCCATATTCACAATAACAGCCTTTCTGCTGCGCAGATCGTCGGCCGCTTTGGAAGTGTCGTTGAAATTGGCAGGGTGGAACAGAACCACTTCCTGCTTGTTGCCCATGGTGACTACCTGACCGCTGAAAGCGGTGGTGCCGGTGGGCTTGGGGTTGCTGTAAGAGGGGGCTTCTTCGTTAGAACTGCCAAACAGAGGTGCGCGGCGAACCCGGGCGGGGCGCTCCTCCTGTGCTTCGTCGAAGCCTTCGGCCTCCTCGTCATATTCATCATACTCGTCCTCGGAGTACGGTTGTGCAAATTTCTTTACATTATCCCAAAAACTCATAATGCTTCCTCCTGTATGTTCTCATCGTTTAGGATGTCAGGCATAGTGTCGCTGTCCGAAAATTGCGGTGCCGATACGCACCATGGTGCTGCCGCAGGCGATGGCATCTGCAAAATCATCGGACATACCCATAGACAATATATCCACGCATATATTATCTACTTTTTTCGTCGTTATGTCAACAGAAAGCTTGCACATTTTTTCAAAAAATTTGCGATTATCCCCCGAATTTTGGGAAATGGGGGGAATTGCCATGAGTCCGCGGAGGCAAATGTTCGGAAAATTGGAAAACTGTTCCACAAGTGCCGGAATTTCCTCGGCGGAGAAACCGGATTTACTTTCTTCCTCACCAATGTTCACTTCCAGTAAAATGTCCTGCCGGATGTTTTGCCGGGCGGCTTCTTTTTGAATGGCCTCCAAAAGCCGCAGACTGTCCACGCTCTGAATCAGATCCACCTTGCCCACGACCTGCTTAACCTTGTTGGTTTGCAGATGGCCGATGAAATGTACCGGTGCGCCGTCGTAGGCATGTTCGGACAACTTTTGCGTCAGTTCCTGCACCCGGTTTTCACCGCACACATCCACGCCCCCTGCGATTGCCGCGCGGACAGCGTCGGCCTCGTTCATTTTGGTGGCGGCGCAAAGGAGAATATCCGCAGGATTTCTGCCTGCGGCAATGGCGGCAGCCTTCATCTGCTCCCGAATGCGGGCAATATTTTCAGCGATGGACATATACATTCCTTCTTTCTATACGGATAAAACAGGCGACGGATGTTACTCCGTCGCCTGTTTTGCTTATGCAGTCGCAGCTGCTTTCAGCGGCCGAATCGGTGCCAGAGTGGAGATGGCGTGCTTGTAGATCATTTGTTGCTTGCCATCGGTTACCAGCACCACCACAAAGCTGTCATAGCCTGTGATGATTCCACGGAGTTGAAAGCCGTTCATGAGGAACAAGGTCACCGGCACTTTATCCCGGCGGACTTCCTTCAAAATGGCTTCCTGTAAATTGATTTGTTCTGACATATGTATACCTTCTTTCTTTGGGATATACACATGGTAACAGATTTCACTTGTCGAATTGACGCACAAGCTGTCTTGCTTGGCGGAGAATTTCAGAAAAATCTTCTCCTACCTGACGGGTCAGCCAATGCATTTGGGGATTGCGGCGGAACCAGGTAAGCTGACGCTTTGCGTAATGCCGGGATGCTTTGCGCACCCCGTCGGCGGCATCATCCACAGTTATGTGACCTTCCAAAGCGGCCACAAATTCCTTGTAGCCGATGGCCTGCATGGCGGTGCATTTGGCGGGGATTCCGGAATCCAAAAGCCCCTGAATTTCCTTGACGAGACCTTGCTCCAACATGAGCCCAACCCGCAGATCAATGCGGTCATAAAGTGCCTGACGGGGCTCAAAATCCAATCCCAGCCACAGGGGCTGATACCGGGGTGGGATGGCCTGCGTGCGCTTGTTGTGGGCGGTGATGGTCTCGCCGGTTTCTTCAAAGACTTCCAGCGCCCGAATAATCCGCTTCCGGTCGGCAAGGTGCAGTTTCTCGGCGGATTCCGGGTCAATCAAACGGAGCTTTTCCAGCATGAATTCCATGCCTTTTTCGTCGGCCTCCTGCTCCAACCGCTCTCTCGCGCCGGTGGCAGGATATGGAGCAAAGTCGTTGCCTCGAATGAGGGAGTCCATGTATAGGCCCGTGCCGCCGGCAATGATAGCAGTCTTCCCCCGGGCCAGAATGTCATCCAAAATGGGGGTAGCCATTTCGCAGTACCGGCTGACGGAAAAATCCTCATCCGGGTCGGCCACATCCAGCATGTGGTGGGGGATACCCTGCATTTCTTCTTTTGTGGGCTTGGCCGTGCCGATGTCCATGCGGCGATAGATCTGCATAGAGTCACAGGAGATGACCTCACCGTTTAATTCTTTCGCCAGTTCCACGGCCAGCGCAGTCTTTCCGGAGGCAGTCGGCCCGGCAATGCATATGATATTGTCCATGGCTGATGCCTCCTTTCGGTTTAAGAACGCTTAAACTGCTTTTCCAGCTGCTTCTTGCTCAAACTGATGCAGATAGGGCGGCCGTGGGGGCAGTATTTCAAATCCTCCCGAGCCATGACCTGCTTCACAAGAGCCAGCAGTTCCTTTTCATCGTTGACCCAGCCGGCTTTGATGGCGGCCTTGCAGGCCACCGTATGGAGCATTTCATCCCGGACAGTGTCCGCCTTTTCCCGGCGGCCACGGAGCAGATCAGCGGCCAACGTTTCCACCGCATCTGCGGCATCGGACGCATCCAAATCCATGGGAATCTGCCGCAGAAGAACAGTATTATCGCCGAATTCCTCCATTTCAAAGCCCAACTCCGCAAGCATAGCGGTGTTGCTCAGCAATTCCGCCGCACCCTCGGGACTGAGTCGCACGGGGATGGGGGACAGGAGCATCTGAGAAGAAATGGCCTCTTGATTGGCTTTCAGTTTTTCAAAGAGAATCCGCTCATGGGCGGCGTGCTTGTCGATGAGGAAGGCATCCTCACCTTGCTCTACCAAAATGTAAGAATTGTACAGCTCACCCACCATCCGCCATGGGATTTCCAGAGGCATTTCCATTGCTGTCTGTTCCACATTTTCTGTGTCATTGCAAGCCGGCGTGCACGCTGGTGTAGCAATCTCATCAGATTTCAGAAATGCTTTGGAGATTGCCACGTCGCTTCGCTCCTCGCAATGACATACTTCTTTTGTGGGAGTTGCGGCAGGGGTAAAAATCTTCTCCTGTACAGGAACGCTCTGCTGACGCTCCACAGCGTGGAATGCAGCCACCGCGGCTTCCTTTTTCGGTTGAGGTGCGGACTGAATGGCGGCAGAGTAATTCTTAAATTCGTCCGCTGTCATAGTGCGGAAGAAAGTTTCTTGTTTAGGGGTTGTGTGGTTCGATGGGATTGCCACACCAGCGTGCGCGCTGGTTCGCAATGCCATAGGATCTTTAGAAGGTGCGCTGGTGTAAGTGGTGTTGGGCTTAAACTGCACCTGAGGACGGTCCACCTGCTTGTTCAGCGCACCCAGCACACCATAGTGCACACAATCAAAAACAGCCTTTTCCTGCAAAAACTTCACTTCCGTTTTGGCAGGATGGACATTTACATCCACCGCATTGGCCGGCAGGCGCAAATGCAGTACACAAGCCGGGAATTTACCCACCATCAACTGATTTCGGTAAGCTTCTTCCAATGCAGAAATCAGCAATTTGGAACGCACAGGGCGGTCATTGACGAAAAATGTCTGCATATTCCGGCTGGGCCGGGCATCGGTAGGCTTGGACACAAAACCAGTGAGGGTATAGCCCTCCCAGCGGCTTTCCACTGCCACCATTTTTGCCTGATCCCGGCCATAGACGCAGTATGCCGCATCTTCCAGTTTTCCCGTGCCGGGAGTGGAGAGGATTTGTTTTCCGTCTCGTAGATATATAAAGGCAACTTCGGGATGGGCAAGGGCCTGCAACTGCACAGCGGCGGTGACCCGGCCACCTTCCACAGTATCGGCCTTCATGAATTTCATCCGTGCCGGGGTGTTGAAGAACAGATCCCGGACGATGATGGTAGTGCCGTCCGGGCAACCCACCTCAGATTCCTCGGTGATCTGACCGGCTTCCAGTGACAGATTTGTGCCGGCGGTACTGCCGGGTGTTTTGGTCATCAGATCAATGCGGCTGACGGAGGCAATGGCGGCCAAGGCTTCGCCACGGAAACCCATGGTGCCGATGGCGGCCAGATCTTCGGCAGTGCGCAGCTTGGATGTGGCGTGACGCAAAAATGCCGTCCGGGCGTCCTCCGGCGACATGCCGCAGCCGTTGTCGGTCACCCGCAGGAAGGTCATGCCGCCGTCTTTGATCTCTACGGTGACTTTGGACGCACCGGCATCCACTGCGTTTTCAAGGAGTTCCTTGACTACGGATGCAGGCCGTTCCACCACTTCACCGGCGGCGATTAAGTTGGCAACATGTTGGGATAATTGAATAATCTTAGGCATAATTTCACCTCATAGCCATCACGCCCAGCAGATTTACTGCGGCGTGAATGAGAATGGGACAGAAAATGGAACCGGAGAACCGGTAAGCGCCGGCAAGGCAGATTCCCGCGGGCAAATACTGCAAAAAGCACAGCAAAATGGTGTCCATGGGATAAACGCCGATGTAGTTCATTACATGCACCGCGCAGAAAAGCAGAATGGATACCAGCCACGCCAGAACCGGACTGCGGTCGTACAGTCCCCGAAACAGCAGTCCCCGAAACAAGGTCTCTTCTGCAATCGGTACGAAAACAACGGTGCCGATGAGCATAAGCGCATAGTCTTCTGCAACCAAGGATTGTATGGTAACATCATTGATGCTGAAATGGTCGGGATTAACGGCCAATAGTATCTGCACCAGCAGAAAATTCATGGTCCAGTAGACGCAAAAGCCGATAGCAGCGACGCCCAGCACCTTGCCCATTACATCGGGAAGCAGTTCCAGCTGCCCTTTCAGATACTTGCGGAAGATCAGCACCACCGCGCCGAAGTTGATGGCAAAGAACAGAAAGTTCACCATCGACTGGGGCAGGGGCTTGGAAAACAAAAGATTCAGGTACTGCAAAAGCGGGGCGAAAAATACGGCTTGAAACAGAAGATAGAGTGCCCCATAGTACAGCTCCTTTATATTCAGCCGATGGGATCGAAAATCAGACATACTCATCCGTTTAACATCTTTTTCAGCTTATAAAGCTCGTTCATGGCTTCAATGGGGGTCAGCGTTTCCACAGAAATGCTCTGCAAAGCGGTGCAGACCTGTTGCTGGGTCAAATCCACCATGCTGATCTGATCGTCCTCTTCCTGCACGGCAGGACGGACATGCACCACACCGGCTTCGCTTTCCAATTCTTCGAGAATTTCCCGTGCCCGGTTGATGACGGTGTTGGGAAGACCGGCCAGTTTGGCCACTTCCACGCCATAGCTGTCGTCCGCAGCACCGGGGATGGTCTTACGCAGGAAAATCATCTTATCCCCACGCTTTTTTACAGCAATGTTGAAATTCTTCACATTGGGGAGCTTGTCCTCCATGGTGGAAAGCTCATGATAGTGGGTTGCAAAGAGCGTCTTTGCGCCCAGTTTCTTCGTATCAGCGGCATATTCCAGCACCGCACGGGCAATGGCCATGCCGTCGTAAGTAGAAGTACCTCTGCCAATCTCGTCGAGAATCAGCAGGCTCTTGGCGGTGGCGTACTTCAAAATGGACGCCACTTCCGCCATTTCCACCATGAAGGTGGACTGGCCGGATGCTAAGTCATCGCTGGCACCGATACGGGTAAACACCCGATCCACAATGCCGATGGTGGCGGCCCGTGCCGGCACGAAAGAGCCGATCTGCGCCATCAGAACGATGAGGGCCACTTGGCGCATATAGGTGGACTTACCGGCCATGTTCGGGCCGGTGATGATGCTCACCTGATGATCGGCGCGGCCTAAATCAGTATCGTTGGGCACAAACAGATTGTCTTTCAGTACCACTTCCACCACGGGATGACGGCCGTCGGTGATAGAGATCTCGTTGCCGAGGGTGATCTGGGGGCGGCAGTAGCCCCGCTGCACCGCAACGGTAGCCAGACTGCACAGCACATCCACGGCCGCAACAGCGGCGGCAGTGCTTTGCACACGGCCGGCTTGGGTGGCCAGTGTTTCCCGTAGCTTTGTGAAAATTTGATATTCCAGAGCGGTCAGCCGTTCCTTAGCGTTGAGGATCTGGTTTTCCAGCTCTTTCAGTTCTTGGGTGATATAGCGCTCACAGTTGGTAAGGGTCTGCTTGCGGATATAATCCTCGGGCACTTGGTCGATAAAGGACTTGGAAACTTCGATGTAATAACCGAATACCCGGTTGTAGCTGATTTTCAAGGTGCGGATGCCGGTCTTTTCCCGTTCCGACGCTTCGATGGCGGCGATGATGCTGGTGCCGCCGTTCATGATTTCCCGCAGGCGATCCGCTTCCGCATCCGCACCGACACGGATGATGCCGCCTTCCCGGATGGTCAGAGGGGGCTCGTCCACGATGGTATTGGTGATCAGATCCGCACAGGCGGTCAGATCCTCAATGGCATCATTGAGCTTACACAACAGGGGAGATTCCAGCTGGCTTAAATGGTTCTTCACCGCAGGAAGCGCCCGCAGTCCGGAGGCAAGACCCAGCAGGTCCCGACAGTTCACATTTCCGGTGACGATCCGAGTCATCACACGTTCCAAATCGGAGATGTCCCGCAGGGTTTCCGACAACTCACTGCGGCAAATGGTGGCTTCCGTCAGTTCTTCCACAGCTGCCTGACGGCGCTGAATTTCCGCCGCATCCAACAAAGGCTTTTCCAGCCAAGACCGCAGCAGTCTGCCGCCCATGGCGGTACGAGTCTTGTCCAGCACCCACAGGAGTGAGCCCTTCTTTTCCTTGCCGCGCATGGTCTCCGTCAATTCCAGATTCCGACGGGCGTCCAGATCCAGCTCCATGAACCGGCCGGTGGTGTAGTATTGTAAAGCACGAATGTGTGCCAGCTCGTTCTTTTGCAGAGAGATAAGCGTTTCCAGCAATGTGCCGCTGGCGACGGTGGCCGCATCAAAGCTGGCAAGACCCAGTTCTTCCAGAGATGCACCAAAATGCCGGGCAAGGGTTGTTTCGGCCCGGTTGCGGTCAAACTGACCCTCCTGTCCTTCGTTGACACAGCAGCTGAGCCGATGGAACAGCGCATCGTCAATCACCGGGTCGTGGGCACCCTCGCCCCAGCGCAGGATCTCCGCAGGAGTAAAGCGGCCCAGTTCCGATGCGGCAGAGGCGGCATCGGGACAGGTGGTAGCGTAAAAAGCACCGGTGGAAATGTCGCAAAATGCCATGCCGAATTTATCGCCATCGGCATACAGACAGGCAAAGTAGTTATTCCGGCTTTCTTCCAGCATACAGCTTTCCGTGACGGTGCCGGGGGTGACGATGCGGGTGATGTCCCGTTCCACCAAGCCCTTGGTGGTGGCAGGATCCTGCATCTGCTCGCAGATAGCCACCTTGTAGCCCTTGGCGACCAAACGGGCAATGTAGGCATCCACGCTGTGATAGGGAACGCCACACATGGGGGTCTGCTCTTCCTTGGGCTTGTTCCGATCCCGGGTGGTCAGGGTCAGATCCAATTCCCGGGATGCCACCTTGGCGTCCTCGTCGAACATCTCATAAAAATCGCCCAAGCGGAAAAACAGGATACAGTCCTGATTGCGTTCTTTGATATCAAGGTACTGACGCTTCATGGGGGTCAGTTCAGTATTTACGGTGGCCATATTATGCCTCCTTGTCAGCAAGTTCACCGGTCAGACTCCAAGTGGTGGCGCCGGTAATGTTGATGAATTGGTATGTGCCAATGAGGGCGGTATCGCCGACAAAGCGAACCAGTCGGCCGCCTTCCGTACGGGCAGTGAGAAATTCCTTGTCCGTGCCGTCTACCAGACAGCGCATTTGTCTGCCCACATAGCTCTCGTGAATTTCTTCGGAAATGCCATTCTGCACAGCGCACAGCCGATCAAAACGACGGTTCTTCTCTTCTTTGGAAGTAGGATCATCCATGGATGCGGCGGGTGTGCCGGTGCGAGGGGAGAAGATGAAGGTGAACAGGGAATCATAACGGACTTCCTGAATCAGAGAGATTGTCTCCTCGAATTCTTCTTCCGTTTCCCCGGGGAAGCCCACGATGACATCGCTGGTCAGTACCAGATCCGGCATGACAGACTTGGCGTAACGCACCAGTTCCAGATATTTTTCCCGGTCATAGTGGCGGTTCATGGCTTTTAAAACCCGGGAAGAGCCGGACTGGAAGGGAAGATGCAGTTGCTTGGCGATCTTGGGAGAAGAGGCCATGGTGTCAAACAGCTTTTTGCCTGCGTCCCGGGGATGGCTGGTCATAAAGCGAATGAGAAAATCTCCGGGGAGTGCGGCAATTTCCGCCAAAAGATCGGAAAAGTCCACATTTTCGTCCAGATCCTTGCCGTAAGAGTTCACATTCTGTCCCAACAGCGTAATTTCCTTCGCACCGTTTTCAATCAAACAACGGCATTCTGCCAAAATATCCTCTTTTTTGCGGCTGCGCTCCCGTCCCCGGACATAGGGCACGATGCAGTAGGTGCAGAAATTGTTACAGCCGTACATGATGGACACCCATGCTTTCAGGGTGTTGTCCCGCACCTGAGGGATACCCTCGGCGATAGAGCCGGGTTCGTCTTCAATGTAGAACTGGCGTTTTTTCTTGCTCAGCACATTCCACAGAATTTCCGGGAATTGCCACAGATGGTGGGTGGAAAAACAGCCGTCCACATGGGGATAGCTTTTCTTGATCCGGTCAGAAACCTTGGTCTCGCCGGCCATACAGCCGCACAGGAAAATTTTCTGTGCCGGATGGCGGCGCTTGGTGTGGGTCAATGCGCCCAGATTGCCGAACACTCTTTGCTCGGCATGCTCCCGGATGGCGCAGGTGTTCATCACCACCACATCCGCTCCCTCGGCCTCCTGCACGATTTGATAACCGCTTTGCACAAGGTAGCCCCGGAGCTTTTCGGAGTCCGCCTCATTCTGCTGACAGCCGTAGGTCTCCACATAGGCGCAGGGGGTGCGACCCTCATTAAGCCAATAGGCATTTATTTTATCACAAAAGGCATACTGCTGTTGCAGTTGCGCCTCAGAAATAATAGTGGTTTTGATGTTCATAGGGTATCCTCCGGGTCATACTTTCTCAACATGAAATGATACCATTTTTTTCGCCCTTTTTCAAGGGGTACGCGGATATTTGTCAATAAAACCCACGAAACACATGTAGGGGCGGCCATTGGCCGTCCGCGGACGAGCGATGCTCGCCCCTACTTTTGCTGTGAGGTCTCAAAACGGGCGTTGTTTCGTTATATTCCATAAAATGGAAAGTGCATGCTTGTTCAACCTTTTGAGGCCCACTTCATTGACATAATTCCCTTTTTATGGTAATATAACAATAAAAATGAGAGTGCAGCAAATTCGATAAAAGGACGTACCTGTATAGACGGTATAGAAAACCAAGGAGGCTTGTAACATGAAGAAACGGATTCTTTTCATTATTGGCGGCATTTTGCTCTTGTGCATTGTTGTGGGATTATGTCTGTATTTGATCCCGCAGGAGCATAGAAACCTCAATGCTACCTTGCAAGCCACCAAGCTGGACAAGGACGGCAATATCCTCGGCAAGGATGAAATAGCCATGCAAGGCATTTTCAGAGATTATCGTTTCCAAGAGGACACGGTGGAACTGAGCATTGCCCCCTTTGGAATATTCAAGAGCATCGTTTTCTCCGGCGACAGCAGTTGGAACAAACAGTCTGCGCTGTCAGATATTCGTGGCGAATTCTATGGACTGTCAGGTTCTGTTGCGTATAATAACCCAACGGACGAAGTTGGCTTCTTCACAATAACTACCAGCCGGGATTTTGAATACTGGGTATTTCGTGGAGAAGAAAATGATGAGCCGGTCTACTATGTCGCTTCCTCCTCGGGTGAACGGACAGTTGAAGAAATCGTGCAATTTTTCAGAGGCTTCGCGCCGGGATACAAATCCGGCACGGAAACCGGCAAAAACAACTAAAAATGAATGCACCTTATGTGTGCAACTCCGGATCCCCACTGCTTCGGCAGTGGGGATTTGTAATGTCATTGCACAGAT
>JAZORJ010000062.1:0-4790 GCA_045656525.1 Faecousia sp.
ATTGGAGGCATATTATGAACAAGAGGAAGAAAAACCTGATTGCCGCTGGGGTGTTGCTGGTGGTTTGTTTCGGGATCTACATGAACTGGATGTATACAAATGCAGAGGATGTGGCAGATTTGACTGACGTTCTGGATGCGGAAACTGTTTTGTCTGAGAACGGTATGATCTTAGATGGCGGTGTAGAAAATATGGACAATGAACTGAGTACAGACTATTTTGCAGCTGTCCGTCTTTCCCGTCAGGAGGCAAGAGACAGTGCTGTTAACCTCTTGCAGGAAGCCATGGCCTATGGGGATAGCACCCAGCAACAGCAGTCCACCGCCCAATTGGAAAAAATCGTACAGACCGCATTGAGCGAGGCGCAGATCGAAAGCCTTGTGATCGCTAAGGGTTATGCTGATTGTGTTGCTTATATGTCCGATACCGGCATTTCTGTTGCTGTGGCATCCCCTGAGGGAGGAATGCAGAACACGGATGTTGCTGTCATCGCGGATATCGTTTTAACCCAGACTGACCTCACCATGGAACAGATTCGTGTTGTTGAGGTGCCGTAATATTCCTGAAAGAGCCTGCCGCTGTTGCCGCAGGCTTTTCTTTTTCGTTGGTTCATCATGAAAGTTTTGTTGACTAGTGGCGCGTTTTTTGGTATACTAATAAAAAGTAAAATGCCATTTTAGGCAGAAACCAACCGGGAGGTTAAAAATATGGCTGAGAATAAACAATATATTACAAGTAATCAGGATAACGGCTGTGTTATGATTTCTGAGGATGTCATCAGCAGCATCGTTTCTCATGCTGTTTCCGAAGTGGAAGGTGTTGTGAGCATCAGCTCCAAGCCCGTTGCAGAACTGGCGGATATGATCGGTAAAAAGTGGGGCAAAGGCATGCGCATTGCCATCAGTCCTGATAACGATGTGATTATCGATGTGGATGTAGTCATCGGCTACGGTCAGAGCGTTGTTGCTATTGCAGAGGCTGTTCAGACCGGAATTATTGGTGCCGTCCAGTCCATGACCGGCGTTGAGAATGTTACCGTGAATGTGAATGTTTGCGGTATTGCCCGCCAATAAGGAGACGCTATGACAAGAGCGAACGCCAGAGAACTGGCAGTACATTTGATCTATTCTCAGGGTTTTACCGGGGAAGAACCGGATGTGGTGGTTGCAACCCGTCTGGAAAAAGAATACTATGCACAGCTTTCTGCTGAAAATGAAGTCTATGAAGAGCGTCCTACCCGTACCCAGCTTGCCTATATCGACAATGTGGTTGCGGGCGTAGCCAATCGTCAGGAGATGCTCAACGGTGAGATCCAGAAGTATTCCATTGCTTGGGATATTTCCCGAATTTCCCGCCTGGCCCGTTCTGTGATGCAGCTGGCCATTTTCGAAATTCTGTATGTGGACGATGTCCCCACCGGCGTCGCTGTTTCCGAAGCGGTGCGTATTGCAAAGAAATACGACGGGGATGATACCGGCGCATTCGTAAACGGCATTCTGGGCTCTTTTGCAAGAAGCTTGCAGACTGAGGAAGCATGATGTATACCATTGGTATCGATACAAGCAATTACACCACATCGATTGCCTGCTTTGACGGCGTGGCGGGGGAGAACTGCTCCCAGCTTTTGCCCGTCCAGCAAGGTCAATTGGGCCTGCGTCAATCGGATGCGGTATTTGCACATATTAAAAGCCTGCCGGAGCTTACCGGCAGGCTGTTTTCCCATGTTCAGAAGGATCAAATCCGTGCTGTTGGCGTATCCACACGCCCAAGGGCGGTAGAGGGCAGTTATATGCCCTGCTTCATGGTGGGTTACAGCCATGCAAAGCTTTTGGCCGAGGCATTGCAAGTGCCCTTGGTGGAGGTTTCCCATCAGCAGGGGCATGTTGCGGCTTCCCTGTGGAGTGCCGGGCGAATGAATTTGATGGACACACCCCATCTTGCTTGGCATTTGTCGGGCGGAACTACGGAATTGCTGTTGGTTGAGCCGGACGGGAGAAATGTTTCTTGCAAACGCATCGGCGGAACTACGGATATTTCTGCTGGCCAGCTGATTGACCGCACGGGGGTAATGTTGGATTTGCCTTTTCCTGCCGGTAAGCACTTGGATGCGCTGAGCAAGGCCGCTGTCATGACCGAGATTTTTAAGGTGAAATGCCCGGAAATGGAGTTTTCACTTTCCGGTGTACAGAATAAGGTGCAGCAGTTTCATGCTGATCATCAGAATGACACAGAAACGGCTGCGTATGCCCTGCGGTGTGTTTGCTACGCGGTTTTGACAGCAACAAAAAATGCGCTGAAAGCGTATCCGGGCCTTCCCGTGGTCTTTTCCGGAGGAGTTGCGTCCAATGCCATGCTGCGAGAGCAGGTGCAGGAGTTGAATCCCATTTTTGCCGAGCCTCGTTACTCGACGGATAATGCGATGGGCGTTGCGGTGCTTGCCAGCCGAATGGGGGAGTAATGACATGGAACAACAGGTTCTTTCGATCACCCAGGTAAATGAATATATTCGAATGAAGATGGATGCAGATCCGCTGTTAGGTAGTGTCGCAGTGCGGGGCGAGATCAGCAACTATAAAATGTACCCCTCAGGTCACCATTACTTCACCTTGAAGGATGAGGGCGGTGCGCTGAAATGCGTGATGTTTAAAAGTAGTGCTGTTCGCCTGCGTTTTCGTCCTGAAAACGGCATGAAAGTCATTGCGATGGGTAAGATTTCCGTCTTTCCCCGGGATGGCGCGTACCAGTTGTACTGTTCGGCCATGGCCATGGATGGTATTGGTGATCTGTATGCCGCATTTGAGCAGCTGAAAGCGAAATTGGCAGGGGAGGGGTTGTTTGACCCGGCCCATAAAATAGCGCTGCCAAAGTACCCCGGTGTGATTGGTATTGTGACCAGCTCAGCCGGTGCGGCCGTGCATGACATGATCCGGATTCTGCGCAAGCGGTATCCATTAACAAAGGTTCGCCTGTTCCCTGTTCGGGTTCAGGGTGTGGAAGCACCGCCGGAAATTGTGGGAGCTATTCGATATGCCAATCGGTTTAAACTCTGCGATCTGCTGATTGTGGGTCGCGGTGGTGGTTCTATCGAAGACCTTTGGGCATTTAATGACGAGCGTGTTGCCAGAGCCATCTATGATTCGGAGATTCCCGTCATTTCTGCTGTTGGACATGAACCGGATGTGACTATTTCTGATTTTGTGGCTGACCTTCGTGCGGCTACGCCATCCAATGCGGCAGAATTGGGTGTTCCGGATCAGCAAGCCCTGCGTCAGGTTCTGGACGGCTATTGTGAAACAATGTCAACTTCCTTGCTCCGTCAGATTAAGGCCGGTAGACAGCACTTGAAGGCCTTGGCAGGCAGTCCTGCACTTCGCAGTCCCACCGGATATTTGGAGCAGAGAAAACAAAATGTCTTGCTGCTGAAAAACAGGCTTGTAGCTGCACAGACACAGAGTGTAGAACGCAAACACCGGCGTTTTGTGGAGCAAACTGCCAAATTGGACGCAATGAGTCCCTTAAAGGTTCTGACCCGTGGTTATGCCATGGCGCAGAAGAAGGACGGCACGGTACTTCGTAGTGTCCGACAGGTGGAAATTGCGGATGAGATTGCAATTACTGTTGGTGATGGCAGTGTTTCTGCCATGGTTACTGATGTAAAGGAGAATGGGAAATGAACGAGAAAAATGCTACATTTGAGGCCAACATGCAGCGGTTAGAGCAGATCGTCCGTGCAATGGAGCGGGGCGATGTGGCGCTGGATGAGTCCTTAAAGCTGTTTCAAGAGGGTACAGAACTGGTGCGCAATTGCGGAAAACTGCTGGATGATGCCCAGTTGCAGATTGAAAAGGTTGTAAAGGGTGCCGATGGCAATCCCACTTTTGAGGAGTTCCAAGATGAAAATGGATGAGATTTCTCAGGAATATCGGAACTTTACCGAGGAATTTCTGAAACAATGGTTTACGCAATTCCGTGACGAACCGCAGAAAGTGCTTTATGATGCTATGGAATACAGCGTACTTGGGGGCGGTAAGCGGATTCGTGCCATTCTTGCATTGGAATTTTGCCGCCTGTGTTGTGGGGATTGGCAAAAGGCCGCGCCTTTTGCGGCGGCGATTGAAATGATTCATGCGTACAGTCTGATTCACGACGATCTGCCGTCCATGGATAATGATGATTTTCGTCGGGGAAAACCCACCAACCACAAGGTCTTTGGCGAGGGAGTGGCCATTCTTGCAGGCGATGCATTGCTTTCGGATGCTTTCTCCTGTGTTTCATCCGCAGATCTTCCTGCTAAGGATATTGCCTTCGCGGTGTCTGTCTTGGCTGGCAACATCGGCTCATGGGGCATGGTGGGCGGACAGGTGCTGGATATTCTCAGTGAGGAACGGGAATTGACCGAACAGGAAGTACTGGACATCCAATCCCGGAAAACAGGCGCACTGATCAACGCTTCCTGTGCTTTGGGTGTGATTGCCGGCGGCGGAAACGAAGAAAAACTTCAAGCTGCGTGCAGCTTTGCCGGACTTTTGGGTTTGGCATTCCAAATTCGGGACGATATGCTGGATGTGATCGGCACTCAGGAAGAGCTGGGCAAGGGCGTTGGCACGGATGCTACAAAGAATACCTTTGTCCGCCTGTATGGTCTGGAAAAGTGCGAGCAGTTAGTACAGCAATACACGAATGCGGCAATTGAACAGTTGCAAATCTTTGCTGATACGGAATATTTGGTTTCGTTGGCAAGAAGTTTGACGGCCAGAAAAGTATAAAATAAAACCTCCTGCGGTTTTCCG
>JAZORJ010000063.1:0-5633 GCA_045656525.1 Faecousia sp.
GTTGGGGAAGTTCTCAATAGCCATCTTCACGATTGCCTTAGCACTGACGTCTGCGGTCTCAGCATGGAACTGAATGAACTCGGAGTCAGGAATACGGGCAATGGGAGAAGTGGTGATGAACTTGGTGTGGAAGCACTTAGACAGGGGGCCCAGTGCAGGGAAGATACACTGCACGTCCACAACGATGGCTTCACAAGCACCGGTAAGTACAACGTTTTCCTGGTTCAGGTAGTTACCTGCCATGGGAATACCGTGACGCATGGTAACTTCGTTGGAAGTACAGCAGACACCGGAAACGGTGATGCCCTTTGCGCCCAAGCTCTTAGCGTAAGCAATCATTTCGGGATCGTTTGCGTAGTAAACGACCATTTCAGACAGGGAAGGATCGTGACCGTGAACCACGATGTTGACATTGTCCTTCTCCATAACGCCGATGTTTGCCTCGGTGTCGATGGGACGGGGAGTGCCGAACATAACGTCGGAGAACTCAGTACCCATCATAGAGCCGCCCCAACCGTCGGACAGGCCGGCACGGAGAGCCTGACGAATCAGAGCCTCTGCCATGGAAGAACAACCCATGTGGGTCATGTGCATGGACTGAGAAACTTCCCGGTCAATAGCGCGGGGCAGAATTTCAGCATCCTTCCACAGCTTCTGGGTGTGCTCGGGAGCGCGCCCGGTAAAACGCTGATAGCCAAAGGGCTTGCCGTATTCCAGCAGGCCGATCTCAGCCATTTCATGAGCCAGATCATAAATGTCCTTACCCTCGGTCTCAACGCCCCATTCCTTGGCGATACGGATCAGCTTTTCGGGATCCTTGACCTGATAGTTGCCGCCTTCCTTGGTGGCGTGCAGAGTGTGCATGATCTCACGGCCGTGGTCGGAGTGCGTTGCAGCACCGCCGGCGGTGAAAATCAGATAGTTACGGGCAACGATGCCGTGAACATCGCAGCCACAGATGCCCCGGGGTGCCTTGGGAGTGATCCGGCAGGGACCCATAGAGCAGATTCGGCAGCAGGTACCTGCTTCACCGAAGCCACAGTGGGGAGACTGGTTCTTGACGCGCTGCTGCCAGGTATCCGCGCCAACCTTGTGGGCGTTTTCCAGCAGGGAATTGGTAGCAGCCTCCATCTCTTCGACGGTTGTAGTGAATGCCCAATCCTTCAATCTAGTTTCCTCCTAATTTTTTATTCGCCGATACGCATAAGCGCATCGGGCGCATAGTGTATCAGTATTATTCTACCGCTTTCAGGAGCAATTGTCAATCTGTGTTTTGCCCGGATTTTTTATTTTTTCTCATCCCCCACCCGGGGATGAGAAAAAGCCCCCTCCGGGAAGCCCGGAGGGGTGTCGCTTAATTGATTTTTTCTGCGATTTTCGGGACGCGGGCCAGCAGGGGGGCAACCACTGCCGTAAAAATCATTTCCGGAATCATATACATTCCGTTGTAAACCACGGAGTACAAAAATCCCAGCATTTCCGGGCTCAGGCTTTCCACCAGAGATGCACCCCAAGCCGGGAATCCCTCCTGTGTGAAGAACCACTCCGCATAACCGGCAAACAGAATATAACCGGAAGCGATATGGGCCACATACCGGGCACCCAATGCCACCAAAGAACCGCTCATCAGCGCGATTGCAGGATTCTTGATCCGGTTGCGGAACACACCGCCAAGACCCAGCACGGTAAAGGCTACCACATAATCAAGCAGGCACATAATAAGCGCATTGACGATCAGCACACCGTCACCGAAATAATCCGGCTGAAATGCCGCCATCACCGTCTTTGCGCCCAATGCCATTTCCAGAAAAGCATAGGCAACCGCAGATACCAGACCCCATTTCACACCGTGGCGGTAGGAAATCAGCACCACCGGCAGCATGCTGACCAAGGTGATCTGTCCGCCGAAGGGCATTTCCGGTATGAGCATCTTACTGACCAGCTCCAAGACGATGGCCATCGCCAGAAGCATTGCGCTTTCCGTCAAGCGCCGCAATTTTTTCGTCATTTTTATGACCTCCGAAATAAAAAATACCGCATTGCAAACCCGTCCAGGTGCAATGCGATACTTCGTACGCCAGTATCTCATATGTGCATCTTTCCCTCCGACGGTATTAGCCGTATCAGGTTCACGGGTCAGAGCTACCAAGCCCTCTCTCAGCCGGATGCATCCGGCTCCCCGAAGATTGATTTGTTTTGCGGTTCGGTCTTATTATAGCGAAATTTGCGGAAATGTCAAGCCATTTGCAGGCTGAGTTCCTGACCGCCGAGGATGTGGAAGTGCAGATGATGCACGGTCTGGCCGGCATCTTGTCCGCAGTTGGATACCACCCGGTAGCCGTTTGTCAGCTTTTCTGCGGCGGCAATCTGCGGGATGACCTCAAAAATGTGGGCTACCACAGCGCTGTTTTCCGCATTGATGCCATCCACAGAGGGAATGTGCGCCTTGGGAATCACCAGAATGTGGGTGGGTGCTTGGGGAGCAATGTCCCGGAACGCATAGACGGTTTCATCCTCATAAACCTTGGTGGAGGGAATCTCCCCGGCAATAATCTTACAGAACAAGCAGTTCATAGTATTTTCTCCTTCAACGATATTCTATAAAGCCTTCCCCTGGGGGAAGGTGGCCGAACGAAGTGAGGTCGGATGAGGGTAAAACCCGCACGAAGTGCGGAAAATATATTTAAGGAACGACCCTCATCAGTCAAAAATCAAAGATTTTTGCCAGCTTCCCCCAGGGGAAGCCTTTTTTACATTCTACCACACCTTTTTCTGCCTTGCAACGGCAACCCAAAAATTTTTCAACACTGTGCCCCCTTTCGTGGAGTTTCCCATTTCCGCAGCCTTACAATGGGACTACACTTAACCAAGGAGGAACGGCCATGCAATGCACGAAACTGAAAACCTATATGGAAACCGGAAGGGTGGTGTTTCTTCCTGCCCGGTCCATCAAGCCAAATCCGGCCCAGCCCCGGCAGGTATTTAAGGAAGATGCGTTGACGGAATTGGCCGATTCCATCCGCCAGCACGGCATTTTGCAGCCCCTGTCCGTCCGCCGGGGCGTGGTGGGCTACGAGCTCATCGCCGGAGAACGGCGGTTGCGGGCAGCCCAGATGGCCGGCCTTACCGAAATCCCCTGCATCGTGATGAACATGGACGCCCAAGAATCCTCTTTGGCCGCCATGATTGAGAATTTACAGCGGCAGGATTTGGACTTTGTGGAAGAAGCCGCCGGCATCGCCCGTCTGATGGAGCTGTGCAACATGAGTCAGGAGCAAGCGGCCAAATATCTGGGAAAAAGTCAAAGTGCCATTGCCAACAAACTGCGCATTTTGCGACATTCCCCTCAGGTTCTGGAAGCTTTGCGGCAAGCTGATCTGACAGAACGCCACGCCCGGGCATTGCTGAAACTCAGCGACGAAAGAGAAAAAATACAGGCCATCGGGGTGATCACCCGGCTGGGCATGAGCGTTGCACGGACGGAAAAATACATAGAAGAGCTGTGCTCCGGCCAGCTGGCCCGGAACCGAGGGGTAAATGTAGGGGCGTTTCTCAATAATCTGAATCAGTCGTTGCAACGGATCCAGTCCTCCGGCATCTGTGCGATTTCGGAGCGCCGGGAGACGGAACGGGAAATCGTGCTGACTATCACCATTCCCAAATAAATTTACAGGTAAAGGGTCTGTCCGGCCTTGACGCAGTACACTTCGTTCTTGTGGCTGAACCAAACATCCGTGGCAGAGGGGTTGTGAACAATGCTCTTATCCACGCTGGTTTCCAGTCTTTCGTACGCCTTTACATAATCATAGATTTCCATATTGGTGGCATACCAAATGTCATCTTTTCCGCCGACATACTCCGCAAAGGTCTCCATCACATCCCAGTTGTCGTCCCTGCCGAACTCCCGGCTGTGTCCCCATACGCAGAACAGCCAGTTTTCGCTGACGTGCTTGCCCTTTTCCTCCACGAACTTTTTCGCCAGCTCCATAAGCTTGGGACTTGCATGGCGGCAGGTGGGATGAAAGGCCAGCCAATCCTGCGGAAAGGAGAAATTCTCCGTATTTCTGGTGGTTCTGGCATAGCTGATGCCGCATTTCCCCACCAAATCCATGATTTTTTCATTGAACAGGCCGTAGGGATATGCCATACCTTTGACCACCACGCCGTACTGGGCTTCCAGATTTTTTCTGTCCTCCAAAACTTCCGGGATGACCTCGTCCAACGGAATTCTGTCGATAAAGGTGTGCATGTAGCCATGCACCGCCACTTCGTGACCGGAATGGCTGTACAGCGCCTTAGCTTCGGACAGCTTCATTCTGCCGGTATACTTTTCCCGGGTCGCATCTTCCGGCAAATACAGTCCGGAATTGACATTGAAAGTACCTTTCAAGCCGTGCTTGTTAAAAATTTCAATTAGACGAATGTCCTCCACGGTGGCGTCATCATAGCTGAATGTCAGCACCTTGGACTTGCCGTCTTTCAATTTCATGTATATAGAAAATCCCCCGCTTATTCACATAGTAGGTTTGTTAATAATCTCTTTTTTGACACCGTCATAAAGCAAAATGCCGTAGCCTGTGCCAAACTCCCCACCGGATTTTAAATAGGAAACAAAATTCCTTTGCAATGCTGTTTCTTGGGGAAGGCTGTCGAGAGGTTCTCCATACTGGTTTCCAAAAACAGCCTGCATAACAAAAACATCCTTTTCCGACGCAGCAGAAGATACGATATCAAACATTTGGGCAAAGGCCTGCATGTTGGAGCCAGCCGGGAACACCTTTTCTACGAACGGCGGATACAGCAGCCATGAGCTGCACTGCACTGGCAGAATATTCCCCCGCAACTCATCCTTGAAGAAATTGTAGGCGCGATCCAAGGAATCCATACATGCCCCCGGTGTCAATTTCCCCGAAGAAGGTATATGGCAACCGAAGACCCGATCTCCCGGATTCAGGGTATAATCACCAAAACGGTAGGCTTCTTTTTCGTGGGTCAGCGGATTAAACTGCAAGCGACCCAATCCAAACATTCCGACACGGCAAAATATAAAATACCGTTGTGTAGTGATGCCGCAGCATCCGAATTTTTTTCTGCACTCCCGGGTCTTGTAAGTCAGATCCATCATGGTATTTACCAGCACATCTTTTTCGATTTTCAGCTGCCGAAAGACCTCCTCCAAATGGGGAATGCAGTGCAGCCAGAACAGCAGCTGCAGCATATAATCTTCCGCTTCTGTATGTGCCAGTTGCCGCGCTTTACCCAGCCACTCCAATGCCACCGCTTTTTCTTCTCTATACTCCGCTTCAGTGAAGGACTGGAAAACACGCACAGTTCCGCCATTCATATAGCCTTCTGCCAAGGGTGCAATCTGGCTACCATAACAGGCGTTTTTTGCCAGGATTTCTGCCACATCGGCCTCGTCCATCTGCAATTCCTTGAGCCATTCCGCCAGAACCATACCGCTCACCTCCTTTATTATAGTAACATAAGCCCTTGTGTTTTTCAATCACTTCGTGAACATTTCTTGTTCACAATTATGTCTGACACAACAAAAAGACTGCCAATCGTAAGATTAGCAGTCTAGGATTTTTATTTCACTCGATCGAGAAATTCGAACAAATATGAAAAAGCGA
>JAZORJ010000064.1:0-5576 GCA_045656525.1 Faecousia sp.
AGCGTAAGTTTTCTGCTGTTTGCGGCGGCTGTCCTGCTGGGCAACTACCTGTTGCCTCAAAAAGCACGATGGGTGTGGCTGCTCTGTGGCAGTATGTTCTTCTACCTGCTGGCAGGCATCGAATATCTGGCGTTCATGGTCTTGACCGTGGCGTCCACCTATATTGCCGGCCTGCTGATGGACAAGAACCTCTGTAAACAGGATGCCTATCTTGCCGAAAACAAGCAGACCCTCTCCCGGGAGGAGAAAAAAGAATATAAGGCCAAGGTAAAAGGCAAAAACCGCGTGATTATGATCGTCTGTCTGGTGATCAACTTTGCGGCACTGGGTCTTTGCAAGTTTTTGCTGGCAGAGCCCTTCCGCTCCATGGCAAACGGCACGCCCCTGTCCTTTTTGACCTTAGGTCTGCCGCTGGGCATTTCTTTCTACATGTTCCAGAGCATGGGTTATGTGGTGGACATTTACCGCACAACGGACAAAGCGGAGAAAAATCCTTTGAAGCTTCTGCTGTTTGCGTCCTATTTCCCCCAACTCATGCAGGGCCCCATCAGCCGCCACGCGGATCTTGCCCCCCAGCTGACTGCCGGCAAGGCCTTTGACGGCAAGGAATTTTCCTTCGGCCTGCAACGGCTCCTTTGGGGCTTCTTCAAGAAAATGGTGATTGCTGACCGGATCGCCGCCGCAGTCATTGCTCTGAAAGGCCACACCGGCGTGGGCTTTTTCCTGCTGACGGTGTTCTATGCGGTGCAGATCTACGCCGACTTCACCGGCGGCATCGATATGACCATCGGCCTGTCCCAAGCCTTGGGCATCAAGCTGGAAGAAAACTTCATCCGGCCCTTCTTCTCCAAAAACATTGCCGAATACTGGCGGCGGTGGCATATTTCCCTCAGCGTGTGGATGAAAAGCTACATTTTCTACCCCCTGTCCGTAAGCCAGCCGATTTTGAAGCTGAGTAAAAAGGCCCGTACGAAAATGGGCAACTTCGGCAAGCGACTGCCGGTGTATGTGGCATCCATTGCAACATGGTGCGTCACCGGTATCTGGCACGGCATCACCCCCAATTTCATTTTGTGGGGCATGATGAACTGCGTGGTCATCGTCATTTCCGAAGAGCTGAACCCCCTGTACGAGAAATTCCACAACCGTTTCGGTCTGAAAGACAAGAAATGGTACGGCGGTTTTGAAATTCTGCGGATGTTCATTCTCATGAACCTGATCCGTATTGTGGATCTGTTCCCCAATGTGGGGGACTATTTCACCCGGATGGGCTCTTTGGTCACCACCTTTAATTTCCACATTCTCTGGGACGGCACTATGCTGAATCTGGGATTAACCCCTCTGGATTACGGCATTTTGGGCTTTGGCATCGTGCTGATGTTCTGCATCAGCCTGTTCCAAGAGAAAAAAGGAAGTGTCCGGGAAGCACTTTGGGATAAGCCCCTGCTTCGCTACATCCTTGTATTTGTGCTGTTTGTAATCGTCCTGCTTATGGGCAGTTACGGAATCGGCTATAATGCAAGTAACTTCATCTACAACCAATTCTAGGAGGCCGACATGAAGAAAAAAATTATTTTCTTGGTCTCCGCATTGACCGTTTGCGCCCTGCTTCTTTACTGCCTGCAAGCACTTCTGGTGCCCAAGTATATGGTAGGCAAGCACAAAGAGGGCGCGCTGATCGGAGAATATTACGACAACGCAGGCAATAACGATGTGGTTTTCATCGGCGACTGCGAGGTTTACGAGAATTTCTCCCCCATCACCTTGTGGGAGAAATACGGCATTACCTCTTACATCCGGGGCAGTGCCCAACAGCTGATCTGGCAGTCCTACTACCTGATGGAAGAAACCTTCCAGTACGAGACTCCCGATGTGATGGTGTTCAATGTGCTTTCCATGAAGTACGACACCCCCCAGTCCACCGGCAACCAAAGCCAGCGGGAGGCCTACAACCGCATGACGCTGGACGGCATGCGCTGGTCCATGTCCAAGTGGAACGCCATTCAGGCCTCCATGACGGAAGAGGAAAAGGAAAAAGAGGCCGAATTCAGCTACCTGTTGCCCATTTTGCGGTATCACGACCGCTGGTCGCAACTGACGGAGGAGGACTTCCAGTACTGGTTTAACCGGGATCAGGTGTCCGACAACGGCTATCTGATGCAGGTGGGCGTAAAGCCCCTTACTGACGAGCATGTGGAACGCCCCTTGGTGGAGTACAGCTTCGGTGAGAACAGCTGGTACTATCTGGACAAGATGGTGGAGCTGTGCAAGAGCAAGGGCACCCAGCTTGTGCTGATCAAAGCCCCGGCCCTGAGCCCCGTATGGTGGCCCCAGTGGGACGAGCAGATTGAGGAGTATGCCGCAGAAAACGACCTGCTGTATATCAACATGCTGGAACACCAAGAGGAGATCGGCATTGACTGGCAGACCGACACCTACGATACCGGCCTGCACCTGAATGTGTACGGTGCGGAAAAGGCGGCATCTTGGTTCGGCAAGATCTTGCAGGAGCAATGCCATGTGCCGGATCGGCGCAATGACACGGAAATCGGCGCCCTTTGGGCGGAAAAAGCAAAGACCTACCATGACCGCAAAGCGGCATTGGAGGCCGAGGAACAATAAGGAGACATTATGAAAAAACTGTTTGCAATTTTGCTGGCTGTTGCCATGGTTCTGTGCTTGGCCGCCTGCCAGACTCCCGAGAACACCGAGAATCCCGGCAACGGCGAACCCGTGCAGGATTCCTACACCTTCACCTACAAAGGTACAAAAATCGCCCTGAATGCGCCCGCCGAGGCTGTGGTGGCCGCACTGGGCGATCCGCTGGAATACTCCGAGTCCACCAGCTGCGCTTTTGACGGACTGGACAAGCAGTACAAGTACGACAGCTTCTATCTGGAAACCTATCCCCTGAACGGCAAGGATTATATCTACGGCTGGTGGTTCGTGGATGATCTGGTGGAGACTGAGGAGGGCATCTGCATCGGCTCCGCACAGGCAGATGTGGAAGCCGCCTACGGCGCAGAAAACTACAACGGCAGCAACGCTTTCCAGATGAAAAAAGGCAGCGGTTCGCTGACCATTATTTTGGAAAACGGCGTGGTCACCTCCATCCAGTACGGCATTATGGCCAGCTAAGTTTCTCCTCTAATTTTTGCAAATGTAGTTGCATTTTTCCAAAAATGTTTCTATAATATATCCAGAAGATCTGTCTCAGATCAAATCCACGTTTAAGGAGAAATATATCATGGATATGCTGAAAAAACTCTTCCCCCACGCATTTGCTGCTACTGAGCAGAACAAGCTCGTCACCGCTCTGATCGTTTACATCGTCGTCGCTGTGGTCGGCGCACTGGTCGGCTGGCTGGTTGGCACTTTGCTGGGCTGGATCCCCGTTGTTGGCTTTATCATCGGCTTGGTTTTGAAGATCGTCGGCACCGTTATCGATGTGTACGCTATCGGCGGCGTTGTCCTGACCCTGCTGGTCTACTTCAAGGTTATTAAATAAGAGTACATTTCAAAGGGGACTGTTGCATGGAATTGCAACAGTCCCTAAAATTATGCCGCCCAAACACCTTCCCCCGGGGGAGGGTTTGTGGGGCGGCAATCTGCCGCCCGCAGAAACGATGGTGCGGTGCGCTCGGCGATGGGGATTGCCACGTCGCTTCGCTCCTCGCAATGACATGATTTAAGAAAATCTTAATATGAAAAAGGGGAATTTTGTAGTATAATTGCTCAGGAATTTTAAAATGCATAAGCGAGGTTTCAATTTATGTCTTTTTGGCAATCTGTTTTGGCGTTTTTGGACAGCTCCATGGAAACGCCCCTTTCTTTCGGTTTGTTCCATCTTGTATGGCTGGCCCTGACTTTTTTGGCTTTGATCCCACTGCTCCGCTTCCCCAAACAGCAATCTGATACCCACATCCGCCGGGTGGTGCTGTTCACCGCACTGACGGTCATCGTTTTGGAAATCTACAAGCAGATCAATTACAGCTTTTCTTACGAAAACGGCATCGTTTTTGATTATCAGTGGTACGCCTTCCCCTTCCAGTTCTGCTCCACCCCCATGTACATTGGCCTGCTGGCCGGCCTGACAAAAAAGGGCAAGGTGCATGAGAGTCTGTGCGCATATCTGGCTACCTATGCCATGTTTGCCGGTCTGGCTGTCATGATCTATCCCAACGATGTGTTCGTGGAAACCATCGGCATCAACATCCAAACCATGATCTGCCACGGCTCCATGATCACCATCGCCATCTATCTGTTTGCCACCGGCCATGTCAAGCTTCAACACAAAACCATTTTGAAGGCTATGCCGGTTTTCGCAGTGACGGTGGGTATGGCCGCCATTATGAATGAGATCGCCTATCAGGTAGGTCTTCTGGAAACCGAAACCTTCAATATGTTCTACATCAGCCCCTATTGTGATCCCCATCTGATCATCTATGCTGATGTACAAAAAGTTGTCCCCTTCCCTTGGAGCTTGGTGATTTACATTGTGGGCTTCACCGCCGCCGCATACCTCATCTTGCTGATCGCCATGGGCATCGGCGCTCTGGCAAAGAAGCTCCGCCCCGCCCCGGTTGCCGTCAACTAAATCAACAAGCCTTCCTCTTGGAGGAAGGCTTGACTTTTTTCCGCTTTTCCGCTATAATACCCCTAACTTCATAGGACAGTTCGCAACCATCCTGTCTGAAAACAAAACTAGGGATTTTGATGGGCGCTTTGCGCTCATTTTTTTGGGTGCGACTGCGCCCATTTTTTATTTTTCAGGAGTACATTATGCGAAAAAACACCCGTTATCTTGTCCACGGCGCCATCATTGCCGCGCTGTATGTGGTGCTGACCCATCTGCAAAACCTGCTGATTCCCGGCTCTGCCTCCTTTGCCATCCAGTTCCGGGCATCGGAAGCGTTGTGTGTGCTGGCATTTTTCACCCCGGCCGCCATCCCCGGACTGGTCTTGGGTACACTGCTGTTTAATATCTCCGTGAGTGCGCTGCCTCTGGATTTTCTGCTGGGCAGTCTGGCCACCCTCGGTGCAGCCCTTTCCATGAGAAAATGCCGCAATTTCACCATCAAAGGCTATCCCCTTTTGGGACTGCTGATGCCGGCGCTGTGGAACGGCCTGATTATCGGCTGGGAGCTGGCCATCGTCATAGGCGGTGGATTTCTCTACAACCTTGTCACCGTAGCCATTGGCGAAGCGGTGGTACTGCTCACGCTGGGCAGCGCTCTGTATTACGCCCTGCGCCTGCGGAATTTGGATAAAAAACTATTTTCATAAGAAAAATGGCCCACCGAACGGTGGGCCATTTTTTAACTGTTCTGAATTTGTTGCTTATTGTACTGCAAGGTAAACAGGTGATAGTATTTTCCTTTCAGCTGCAACAGTTCCTGATGGTTGCCCTGCTCCACGATTTTGCCCTTGGACAGCAGAATGATGTTGTCCGCGTGCTGGATGGTGGACAGACGGTGGGCAACGATGAGCATGGTGCCGATGTTTTTCATCTTTTCCAGAGAATCCTGAATCAGCAGCTCCGTTTCGGTGTCGATATTGGCCGTTGCCTCGTCCAA
>JAZORJ010000065.1:0-6433 GCA_045656525.1 Faecousia sp.
TAGGCCGTCGGTACGCCACATGGGACAGCGGCCGTGTTCGATGGTCATCACGGTGCCCCAATCGGGATCGTCCTTCAAAACGGCACGCAGACGGTCACCCAAAGCACCCGGCAGACTGCGATAGTATGCGGCGGTGCGGTCGTCAATCTCCACTTCCCATTCCTTGCAGCAGCTGTCCGGGCATTGTCCGGCAATGCAGCGGAAGGTATCATAATAGGCAGGTTTACGAATTTGCATAATTTCTCCTAAAAAGGGCGCATACCAAAGTATGCGCCCATATCCTTTTACAGATTTTCGCCCTCGGTAGGACGGATGGTGTACATCGTAGCGGCAGCACCCTGCAAGGCGTTCTTGCTCCGGTCTACGGTTGCCTGCAACTCGGCAAGCTGCTCGGTGATGCGCTGAGACAGGATCTTGAAATGCTCCGCGGCATCGTCCACCTGCGTAGTAGCATCGGCCAATGCACCGGTGGCCTGACAGTAGATCTGACGGGCACGCTCCCGGGCGGTGCGCTCAGCCTTTTCAGCACGGCGGTAAGCTTCCAGCTCTTCGTCTGCCAAGGGGGTATACTGCTGCGCTTCCACCAACTGCTGAGTCAGCTCCTCGATTTTTTCGGTCAGTTCTGCGACTTGGGCACGCAGGATCTCGTTTTCTTCCTGCAATTGGGCGTATTCCTCTGTCAGATCAGGGGTGGCACGCAATGCTTCCAATTCGTCAGCCAAGGTCTGATTTTCAGACTTCAACTGATTGACTACACTGGTGTGCTTAGAGTTGAGATATTCAATATAATGCACCACATCTTCCCGGTTGAAGCCGTTGAATGCGGGGCGGAAATTCTGGGCAGCAGCCATAATATAACCTCCCAAATGTGGCGAAAATCCACTTAAAATTTTGGTATAGCGCCATTATACCACAGTTTTCCAAAGAAAACAACTACATTTTAAAAGTGGCACAGGAAAACCCTGTGCCACTGGGGAATTATTTATACAGAGGGAACTTGGCGGTGATGTCCGCAACCACTTCCTTGACTTCTTTGGCGGTGCCTTCAAAATCACGGGCAGTTTGGCCGATGCAGTGGGCGATCCGCTTCATTTCCTCAGCACCCAGACCACGAGTAGTCACAGCGGCAGTGCCGATGCGGACACCGCTGGTGATAGAGGGCTTTTCGGGATCGCCGGGGATGGCGTTCTTGTTCAGGGTGATGTGGTTCTGATCCAAGCGTTCCTGCAATTCCTTACCGGTGATATTCAGCGGACGCAGGTCGGCCAGCATCAGGTGGTTATCGGTGCCGCCTGTGACCAGATCGAAGCCTTCTTCTACCAGCGCAGATGCCATGACCTTGGCATTGGCTACTACATTGTGCGCGTAGGTCTTGAATTCGTCGGACATGGCCTCTTTCAGGCAGACAGCCTTAGCGGCAATGACATGTTCCAGCGGGCCGCCTTGGGTGCCGGGGAACACGGCAGAATTCAGTTTCTTGGCATATTCTTCCATAGCCAGAATCAAACCGCCTCTGGGGCCGCGCAGAGTGTTGTGTGTGGTAGTCGTGACGATATCTGCATAAGGAACGGGACTCTGGTGTGCGCCGCCGGCAACCAGACCGGCGATGTGGGCCATATCCACCATCAGAACAGCACCAACCTCATGGGCGATGTCTGCAAAGGTCTTAAAATCAATAGCCCGGGGATAAGCAGATGCGCCAGCGATAATCATTTTGGGCTGATTCTTTTTTGCCAGATCGCGAATTTCGTCATAGTCAATGAGGCCGGTCTCGTGATTTACATCATAGGATACAACATTGTAGTATTTACCTGAGATGTTTGCAGGACTGCCGTGGGTCAGGTGACCGCCGTTGGCAAGGCTCATGCCCATCAGAGTGTCGCCGGGTTGCAGGAACGCCAGCTCCACAGCCATATTGGCCTGCGCACCGGAGTGGGGCTGCACATTGGCAAATTCTGCACCGAACAGTGCCTTGGCACGGTCAATACACAGCTGCTCCAATTCGTCCACACAATGGCAACCGCCGTAGTAACGCTTTCCGGGCAGACCCTCCGCATATTTATTGGTCAAAATCGAACCCATCGCTGCGATGACAGCGGGGGATGCGAAGTTTTCGGATGCGATCAATTCCAGACCGTATTCCTGACGGTCCAGCTCCTTGCGCATCATTTCGGCAATGTCGGGGTCGAAAGAAGCCACCAAGCCGATGGTGTCTGCCAGTTTTCCAAGCATAAAAGTATCCTCTTTTCCGTATTTTTGAAGAAACACGCCAGTGTTTTTTATACAATACCACATCTTTTCCGTGATTTCAATAAGCTTTCCTGTGGATTTTCTTGGCGTAGGAAAACAGAACGGAGAGAATTGTTTGATATTTTGTTGTTTTCTTAGGTAAATGTTGAAGAAAACGGAGCGGAATGTAGCATTTTGTTATATTTCTACATAGAATGCGAGTGAATGGCAGGAAAAATGCGTGTTTATCACAAAAAGACAAATGTTTTTGCGGGAGGAATTGACAGATGAGTGGGGAAGTGCTAAAATGTGAGCATTATCTACATTAAGGGAGGCAGTATGATGTTTCGCTATACTTGTTTAAATCCGGTGTCCAAAGTGGGTTTGGATTGTTTCGGTTCTGGTTATTCACAGGTATCATCCATGGAGGAAGCGGATGCGATTTTGGTTCGCAGTGCGGATATGCATCAGATTGCCGTGCCCGGCAATGTAAAGTGTGTGGCAAGAGCCGGCGCAGGCGTGAATAATATTCCTCTGATGGAATTGGCTCAGCAGGGTATCCCTGTGTTCAACACCCCCGGTGCCAATGCCAACGGCGTGAAAGAGTTGGTGTTTGCGGCAATGCTGCTGGCTGCCCGGGATGTGGTTGGCGGCATCAACTGGGCTGCAAGTCAGGTTGATAATGCCAATGTGGCAAAAGATACTGAAAAAGAAAAGAAAAAGTTTGCAGGCTACGAGCTGTCCGGCAAAAAGCTGGGTGTTATCGGCTTGGGCGCAATCGCACGGTTGGTGGCCAATACCGCTATCCATTTGGGCATGGAGGTTTACGGCTATGACCCCTACATCAGCGTGGATGCGGCATGGAACCTTTCCAAGAATGTTCTGCACAGCAAGGATTTGAAAGAAATCTACGCAAATTGCGATTACATTACCATCCATGTACCGCTGATGGACTCCACCCGCGGTATGGTTTCTGCTGATGCATTTACCTTGACAAAGCCCCATGCGGTTTTGATCAATTTGGCCCGGGACGTTTTGGTGGACGAGAAAGCTGCCATTCAGGCTCTGGCAGAAGGCAGACTGGGCAAGTATGTGACAGATTTCCCCAATCCTACGGTGTTGGGTCAGAAGGGTGTCATTGCCATTCCTCACTTGGGCGCATCCACGGAAGAATCTGAGGATAACTGCGCTGTGGCCGCTGTAAAGCAGGTTAAGGATTTTCTGGAAAACGGCAATCTGACCAACTGCGTCAATTTCCCCAACTGCCAGATGGGCATTTGCACGGCGGCGGCCCGTGTTGGCGTGTTCCACGACAATGTAAAATCCATGATCAGCCAGTTCACCACGGCCCTGTCCCATACCAACATTTTGAATATGAGCAATGTCAGCCGCGGCACTTTGGCCTATACCTTGCTGGATCTGGAAGAAAAGATCCCCGAGGATACCATCCGCGCCATTGAAGCCATCCCCGGCGTATTCCGGGTATATGTGGTGAAATAAGGAGGCAATCCCTATGTTTGAAGAACGTATTTATAATTTTTCCGCAGGTCCGTCCATGCTGCCCGTGCCTGTATTAGAGCGTGCCGCAAAGGAAATGCTGAATTACGGTGGAAGCGGTATGTCCGTAATGGAAATGAGTCACCGTTCCAAAGTGTATGCGAAGATTTTTGATGAGACAAAGGCGAAATTCCGTGCAATTATGCAGATTCCGGAGAACTATGAGATCCTGTTCCTGCAAGGCGGTGCATCCACCCAGTTTTCTGCTATCCCCCTGAACCTGATGGGGCTGACAGGCAAGGCGGACTATGCCCTCACAGGCAACTTCTCCACCGCTGCCTATAAGGAAGCAAAGCGTTATGGCGATGCCGCCATTGCTTGTTCCTCGGAGGATGCAAATCACAGTTATATTCCGGATGCGTTGACGGTACGGGAAGATGCATCTTATTTCTACTATTGCTCCAACAATACCATTTTCGGTACTCAGTGGAAAACAGTACCGGAAACCGGCAATGTGCCCATCGTTTGCGATATGTCCTCCGACATTTGCAGCAAGCCGGTGGATGTGAGCAAGTACGGCGTGATCTATGCCGGCGCACAGAAGAATCTGGCCCCTGCCGGTTTGACCATCGTCATCGTTCGCAAGGATCTGCTGGGCAACGCCATGCCCCAGACGCCTATGATGCTGGATTGGAAGGTTCAGGCGGATAATGATTCCATGAAGAACACACCTCCGTGTTGGTGTATTTATATTCTTGGTCTGGTGTGCGACTGGCTGGAAGAAATGGGCGGCCTGTCCGGCATCCAGAAGGTCAACGAAATGAAGGCCAAGATGCTCTATGAGGTTTTGGAGCAGACGGAGATTTTTAACTGCCATGCAAAGGTGGAAGCCCGCTCCGATATGAATGTCACCTTCCGCACCGCATCTGCTGAGTTGGATGCAAAGTTCGTTGCACAAGCACAGGAAGCCGGCATGAGCAACTTGAAGGGCCACCGCCTGACCGGCGGTATGCGTGCATCCATCTACAACGCAATGCCCGTGGAAGGCGTGGAAAAGCTCTGCGACTTTATCCGTGAATTCGACAAAAACAACCACTGAGGTAGTTGTCTGCATGTGCAGACAACAATGAATTGCCATGCGGCATGAATTGGCATCGCCATGATTTGCCTAGCGGCATGAATTGTGCTTTGCGGCACATTCTTTGGGCAATTCAAATCACGGAGCACAGCGAGAAATCATGATGCCGCAGGCATCTATTCGCGACACGAAGTGTCAAATCATAAAGTTTGTAATCGTTAGGAGAGAATATGTCTATCTTTACCGGGGCAGATATTTTGCTGCCCAAGAATGCTGAATATGAAAAGTGGGCAGTGATCGCCTGCGACCAGTTTACATCCCAACCGGAATACTGGGAAGGCGTGAGCAGGGAAGTGGGGGATGCGCCCTCTACCTTGCACATGATTCTGCCGGAAGTGCTGCTTCCGGGTACGGACGAACAGATCGCCGGGATTCACAAGATGATGGCGGATTACTTGGCTTCCGGCGTATTTGCGGAGTACAAGAATTCCTACATCTATGTGGAGCGTACTTTGCTGGACGGTTCTGTCCGCAAGGGTCTTGTAGGTGCGCTGGATTTGGATCAATATGACTACCGTCCCGAGGCGGATGCACGGGTTCGTGCAACCGAAGCAACCGTTCAGGAGCGTATTCCGCCCCGCATGCGGGTGCGCCTTGGTGCGCCGTTGGAGATGCCCCATGTGCTTCTGCTGTGTGATGATCAGAAAAAGACGATCATCGAGCCCTTGGGCGCGGAAAAGGACAATATGGAAAAGGTCTATGACTTTTCCCTGTGCGCCGGCGGCGGTAAGATTCAAGGCTGGCTGCTGGGTACGGAACTGACCGCCAAGGTCAATGCCGCACTGGCTGTTTATGAGCAGGAAAAGCTGCCCATGACCTACGCCGTGGGTGACGGTAACCACTCTTTGGCTACCGCCAAGGCCTGCTATGAGGAACTGAAAAAGAACAATCCCGGTGTGGATTTGTCCGATCATCCGGCAAGATTTGCTTTGGTGGAATTGGAAAATATCCACGATGAGGCGCAGCAGTTTGCGCCCATCCACCGGGTGATTGCCAAGACGAATCCTGCACAGCTGCTGACATATTTGGCCGAGGCCTGCACGGGAGCGGAGGTTTGCCCCATTCCTTGGTTCAGCGGCAGCGAGCAAGGTGTGTTGCAGCTGGGCATTCAGCCCGGGCAGCTGCCTTTGGCGGCCTTGCAGCAGGCTCTGGATGCGTATCTTGCCGAGAATGCCGGAGAAATTGACTATATCCACGGTGATGATGTAGTGAAGCAGCTGGCATCTGAGGAAGGTGCCTTGGGCTTCCTGGTGCCCGGTATCGAGAAGAACCAGTTCTTCCAGAGTATTGTGACCGACGGCATTTTGCCCCGCAAGACCTTCTCCATGGGTCACGCACAGGAAAAACGCTACTATCTGGAAGCCCGGAAAATTCTCTGAAACCCTTGACAAAGGGGGAAACCGTGCATATAATGGTGACAACTTCATAGAAACCGTTGAAGCGGAGATAACGGCGAAAATGCCACCACAGAGAGTCCGGGGTGCTGAGATCCGGATGTGAAACAATTCGTCAAATGGACCGCTGAGGGCGCAGTCAAAGGGAGACCGAGTATTCTGCGACGCAAAGGCA
>JAZORJ010000066.1:0-3497 GCA_045656525.1 Faecousia sp.
CGAAACCGTCATCGCCGGCACAGAAAAGAAGAACACCGTCCTCAGCGAAACGGAAAAGCGGATGGTGGCTTATCACGAGGTTGGTCATGCCCTGATCTCCGCATTGGAAAAGCATGACACCCCCGTTTCCAAGATCACCATTGTCCCTCATACCGAGGGCGCATTGGGTTACACCCTGTATCTGCCTGAGGAAGAAAAGTATCTGTCCACCAAGGAAGAGCTGCTGGTGCAGCTGCGCAGTCTTCTGGGCGGCCGTGCCGCGGAGCAGTTGGTATTTGGCACCATGACCACCGGTGCGGCCAATGACATTCAGCGTGCCACCGCTTTGGCACGGAACATGGTGGCATTGTACGGTATGAGCGACGAGCTGGGGCTGATGGCACCTGCAAGCATCACCAATCAGTATCTGGAAGACCACGCACAGCTGGATTGCTCTCAGGCAACTGCCGCCACCATCGATACCACTGTTCAGCAGATTTTGAAGAACTGCTTTGCAGATTCCGTCCGTATTCTGTCCGAGAATCGGGAGCTGCTGAACGAAATCGCAGAATATCTGCTGGTGAAGGAGTCCATCACCGGTGAGGATCTGATGGCATTCTTGGACCCTGAAAAGAAGGCAGATTTGCTTGCCCGTGATGCTGCCGAAAAGGCCGCTGAGGAAGCCAAGGCCGCCGAAGAAGCTGCCGCCAAGGCTGCGGAAGAAACCGCCACCGAAGCACCTGCTGACGAAGTTGTTTCCGAGGAAGAACCCACGGAGGAAGAAACACCTGAGGTCGAAACATCCGAGGAAGAACCCGAAGAGGAAAATTCCGAAGAAGATTCTGCCGGAGCAGAATAAATCTCCCCTCATATATGCAAAATGCGCCGAGCAATCGGCGCATTTTTTCCTTTTCATTTTCCCTCCTTTGTGGTATACTGTACACGATATCAAAACAACGGAACGCTGATTAAACCGGTAGACAATACCGGGAGATTGCCACGTCGTGCTATCGCACTCCTCGCAATGACATACGAGGTACGATGGTGCGACAAGCAAATCAGCATTTCTCAAAGGAGTTACATATGCTTTCTATTGCCGAAATACTATCCCAGGAGCTGGGGCAAAAACAGGAGTATGTCCAAAATGTCATCGATCTGATGGACGAGGGCAACACCATCCCCTTCATCGCTCGCTACCGTAAGGAAATGCACGGTGCGATGGACGACACGGTTCTGCGTACTTTGGAAACCCGTCTGACTTATCTGCGGAATTTGCAGGAGCGCCGGGACGAAGTAAAGAAATCTATCGAAAATCAAGGCAAACTCACCGAGGAATTGGCTGAGGCCATCGACAATGCCGCAACCTTGGCCGAGGTGGAAGATCTTTACCGCCCCTATAAGCAAAAGCGCCGCACCCGTGGCTCGATTGCCCGGGAAAAGGGCTTAGAGCCTCTTGCTGCCGCAATTTTTGCCCAGGACGGTCAAGACCCCGCAGCTTTGGCAGAAGCCTACATCGACCCCGAAAAGGGCGTGAACACCGTCGAAGAAGCACTGGCCGGTGCTTCCGACATCATCGCCGAGGATCTTTCCGACGATGCGGCCATCCGTAAATCCCTCCGGGAGCTGGTGCTGCGCAAGGGTATCTTTACCTGCAAGGCGGAGGATGCCGAAACAGACACGGTTTACCGCCTGTACTACGATTTCAGTCAGCCTATTTCCAGACTTCTGGACCACCAGATTCTGGCCATGAACCGGGGCGAAAAAGAGGGCGTTTTGAAGCCCAATGTGACGCTCCCCGGCAATGAGGGTGCCGCTCTGGTCTGCCGTGCTGCATTGAAGCCGAGTATGTTTGTCTCCGCCTTTGTCCGGGCCGCTGCTGAGGACGCCTATGAGCGTCTGATCTTCCCCTCCATACAGCGGGAAATTCGCTCCGAGCTGTCCGACCGGGCCTACGGCGGTGCGATCCACAATTTTGCATTAAATCTCAAACCCCTGCTGATGCAGCCCCCTGTCAAGGGCTTTGTCACCATGGGTCTCGACCCCGGATACCGCAACGGCTGCAAGGTCGCCATTGTGGACGCCACCGGCAAGGTTCTGGACACCACTGTGGTATACCCCACATTCAGCGAGCGCAAAAAGCAGGAAGCTATCGACATTCTATCCGTTCTTATGCGTAAGCACAAGGTGCAGCACATCGCCATCGGCAATGGCACTGCATCCCGTGAAACCGAAGCCATGACTGTGGAATTGCTCCACAGCTTCCCCGAAGCCAGCTATATGATCGTCAACGAGGCCGGCGCATCCGTCTACTCCGCCTCTCCCCTCGCTGCCGAAGAATTCCCGGATTATGATGTGAATCTGCGAAGCGCAGTTTCCATCGCCCGTCGGTTGCAGGACCCTCTGGCCGAGCTGGTCAAGATTGATCCCAAGGCCATCGGCGTGGGTCAGTATCAGCACGACTGCCCCCAGAAGGAACTGGATTCCGCTCTGGGCAGCGTGGTAGAAGACTGCGTCAATGCTGTTGGCGTGGATCTGAATACCGCATCCCGGAGTCTGCTGGAACAGGTATCCGGCCTGAATAGCACAACCTCCAAGAATATTGTTGCTTTCCGGGAAGAAAACGGCCCGTTCAGCAGTCGTGCGCAGCTGAAAAAAGTCCCCAAGCTGGGCCCCAAAGCATTCCAACAATGTGCCGGTTTCCTTCGTGTGCCGGAAAGCAAGGAGGTTCTGGATAATACCGGTGTGCATCCGGAATCCTACGCCGCCGCCAAGGAATTGCTGGCTCTGCTGGGCAAGGATGATCTGCAAGCTCTGCCTGCCAAGCTGGAAGCCTACGGCATCTCCAAGGCTGCCGAAGCATGCGGCGTTGGTGAGCCCACCCTGATCGATATCGCCAAGGAGCTATCCAAACCCGGCCGTGACCCCCGTGACGAGCTGCCTGCGCCCATTTTGCGCAAGGATGTGCTGGATATCAAAAACCTGCTCCCCGGCATGGAGCTGACCGGCACGGTGCGTAATGTCATTGACTTTGGCGTATTTGTGGATATCGGCGTGCATCAGGATGGTTTGGTGCATATTTCCGAGGTGTGCAACCGCCGTTTGAAGCATCCCAGCGAGGTTCTCAAAGTCGGCGATGTGGTCAAGGTTGTTGTTTTGAGCGTGGATGTTGACCGCCACCGTATCAGCCTGAGCATGAAACAGGTAAAGAATTAAGCTTGCATTTATATCCTCCCCCAGTTCATACAGCTATTAGGCTGTATATGCATGCAATCCCTTCTGAGCCTTGTGCAAAATGAACCGTGTATTTTTGTCCCGTCTGTCGCCACTGGACAACTATTAATCTCACTTTTCTGTGATCACTGTACTATTACTAAAAAATATTTTCTATTTAAATACAAAATGTCAGTCGGCTTATACGCATATGCGTGCCACCCTGATTCGATTATTTGTGCAGTTGATCGTCCGCACATATAGAAGTTATTGAATCACGCGTCTAATGTGAAGTTTTTTATACAACA
>JAZORJ010000067.1:0-2264 GCA_045656525.1 Faecousia sp.
AAAAAATACCAGACAAAGCTGAAAGAGAATAACGCTGTTGACTTTGACGACATTATCCTGCTGACCGTAAAGCTCTTGCAGGAGCATGAGGATATTCGTGCTTACTATCAGCGGAAGTTCCGTTATGTGCTAGTAGACGAGTATCAGGACACTAACCACCTGCAATATCTGCTCACCTCGTTGCTTGCCGGTGGTTATGAGAATATCTGCGTCGTTGGCGATGATGATCAAAGTATCTACCGTTTCCGGGGTGCAACCATCGAAAATATTTTAGATTTTGAGAAACAGTACCGGGGTGCACGGGTCATTCGTTTGGAGCAAAATTACCGTTCCAGCCAATCCATTTTAAATGCGGCCAATTCTGTAATCGTTCACAACCGCGGTCGGAAAGGCAAACGTCTTTGGACTGCCAACGCCATAGGCGATCCGGTGACAGTCTACGAAGCAACGGATGAGCGTGCTGAGGCCAGCTATGTTGCCGGACAGATCATCAAGAAATCAAAGGGAAAGAACTTTAAGGATTACGCCATTCTATACCGTACAAATGCCCAGTCCAATGCACTGGAATATGCTTTGAAACGCAACGGAATCCCGTATCGGGTTATCGGCGGTACTCGGTTCTTTGACCGGGCAGAAATCAAAGATATGCTGGCGTATTTGTGCGTCATCAACAACCGTTCCGATGATCTGCGGTTAAACCGGATCATTAACAATCCCCCCAGAGGACTTGGCGCAAAATCCTTGGAGGTTGCCGAGCGCTTGGCGGATGCTGAGGGGATACCCATGTACGAAGTGGTGGCCAATGCAGAAATGTATGCACCCCTCGAAAAGATCGCACCGAAATTGAATGCGTTTTCGTCCATGATCGAGGGATTGGAAGCGCTTTTGGATGACGGCATGAGCCTTGCAGACTTCTATGAAGAGCTGATGATCCGTACCGGCTACATCGATATGCTCCAAAAGAAGGATACCGAGGAGAATAAGACCCGGTTGGAGAATATCCGAGAATTGAAGTCCAGCATTTTGTCCTATGTGGATAACGCAGAAACGCCTACTCTGGCGGGTTTTTTGGAAGAAATCGCCCTCTATACGGACATTGAGGAATACAATGACGGTGACGATGCGGCGGTGATGATGACCATGCACTCGTCCAAAGGTCTGGAATTCCCCCATGTTTTTTTGGTCGGTTTTGAGGACGGTTTGTTCCCTGGTATGAAAGCAATAGGGGATATGGAAGAGATGGAGGAAGAACGCCGGCTTTGTTATGTGGCCATCACCCGGGCAAAGCAGACGCTGACCATCTGCCACGCTCGGCAGAGAATGCTGTACGGCCGTACAAATGCCTCCATGGCATCTCGTTTCCTGCGGGAACTGCCTCAGGACGAAATCGAAAAGAAGGGCGGCTATACAGCGCCCCAGATGTCCGATTCCTTTGGCTTCACAGATTCTTCTTATCGCCGTCCGGCGGAGCAGTGGTCTGCACCGAAGAATGTCTATATCACCAAAACCCCGTCCCAAGCTTCGGCACCTACATTGGAGCTGAATAAAGGGGATATGGTCAATCATACCGCATTTGGCAGAGGAATGGTGCTGTCGGTTATGAAAATGGGCGGCGACGCATTACTGGAAATCGCCTTTGATCAGATCGGAACCAAGAAGCTTATGGCAAGAACCGCCTCTGTCCATATGAAAAAACTGTAATTTTTCCCGTATCCCAGCATAGCCTTACAAGAGGTGATGCTATGCCGAGATGGATACGCAAAATTTTCGGATTGCTGATTCTTTTGGTTGTAATCGGCTCCTTGCTCTTAATACTATTTCGCACAAAATTTCATGGAACGATTCGATCCCTGGCGGAGACACAGGTGAAAAACACAACTTCGGATCTGATTAACGATGCCATCGACAGACAAATCGATGTGGGCAACATACAATATGATCGAATTGTGTATTTTGAAAAGGATCTTGACGGGAAAATCACGGCGCTGAAAACCAATATGAGCGAGGTCAATCGCCTGAAAACCAGTATTTTGAATATCATAAATGATGAAATACTGGCAATGGACACCACCGATCTGGGGATCCCCATCGGCAGTCTGATTCTGCCGGAATTTTGGTCCGCGCGAGGGCCTTTTATTCCGGTTCGGATTCTGTCCATAAGTAATTCCGAAGCAAGCTTTGAAAGCTATTTTACAGAGGCAGGGATCAATCAAACCCTGCACAAACTAATCATGAATATCAGCGTAGATGTATCCATTTTGGTT